>JBBTMW010000153.1:0-18081 GCA_038067995.1 Candidatus Zixiibacteriota bacterium | reverse complement strand
CCGTTCATCGAATACTTCGTCACGAGATTCCCGCTCCAAATAGCCATCGCAAATGTTACCGGCGCGGCATTTCTCGATATGGGTGCGACTTGGAATAACAACCGGGAGTTCAAGGGGGGATCATCAAGCGATGGTCCCGCCCGACTGACCGGTATCAAGAGCGGCTTTGGATTCGGCATGCGCGCTAATCTTGGCTTCCTACTGCTCCGCTATGATTTGGCGTGGGCAACGGACTTTAATGAAGTGTCCGCAAAACCACGCGCCTATTTCTCTTTCGGCGCTGATTTTTAGCGGGAGCAATTTCGTTTCTGAATGGCGTGCGCGGCAGACGTCCCGTCTGCACGGTCTCAGATGATTGGTACTCTCACCCCTCCGGACTTGTAGAATTAGTGGGTTCTAACGAAGTGCTCATCTCTGTCATTCCCAACAATCCCCCACGCCAGTAGGGGAGCAGAGCGGGAACCCATCTTTCTCTTCTCAAGGTGGATTTGTCCTCGGGATGGCGAACGTGTTTCACTTAATGCAAAGACGGCGAGTCTGAAGACAAACTCGCCCTACATAAGCTTGTTGAAAAAGTACTAATGCGAATAGTTCATTTCGTGCCACGCGCAGTGTCGCATCGAGCGGTGTCGAGATGCGTTATCTTTCAAACAGTTAGCATGATTGGCTGGAATACCGTGTCTCGACTGCGCTCGACACGACACAGGTCAGAGGGCTTTTCAACAAGCCGCTTCTCGATGGGTGCATCGAACCCACAAAAAAATCGGGCCTCATGGGAGGCCCGACCTGATCGCAAAATGCGATTGCAATCTATAACTTCTGAGCGTTGAAATTCAACGTGCCATAGACATTGGTAAGAGTCACTCTGATCTTCCAATTGCCGGTAACGCCGGTCGCCGTAGAAGGCGTTCCGCTCGAAAGGAGCGCGTTGCTGTACACTTCGACGTTGTTGGCGTCAAGCACCTGCACAACGGCAGTGCCGGAATCAACAGCAGACGAATGGTTGATTGTAGCCTGTAAGCCACTATTCGACCAGGTGTACTGAATTGTCGCCGTGACATTCTCGATGGCTGTGGCCTGGAATGAGAATGCATCGGGATTGTTCACGATTTCAGGCTGAAAATTAGCCAGGGGTTGAGTCGGAGCCGGATCACTTCCACAACCAATCGCAAGCAGTGCAATCGCAACGGCGGCGACCGCCACAGTGAGAGTCTTGAGAGCCTTCATCAATACCTCCTTAATAAGTCGATTCATGCGGAGTAATTCCCGCGCACACAGTTTTATCCCCCATCAATTATGTCGGCATTGAACAGAGCCTATCTTGCTCGATTGTCGTACAGACTTGAGTACCGGCTGTGCAGAAAATGCACAGACTTCGCGAGTTTCGTGGTAGGAGGGTTTTCGTTTTTACCCTTCGCGCCCCAAGGGGCTTGTTGAAAAAGTATGATTTAGCGAAATGTTCTTTTCAGTCATTCCCGCGAAAGCTGGAACCCATCTTGTCTTACAAAGAGTTAGATAGGCTCCCGCTTTCGCGGGAGTGACATTTTTGGGGGTGTAGATATGAATTGAAGGCTTTTTCAACAGTTCCACGTGGAGCGCTGGTCATTTAAATGGTCGAGTGTGCCGGAAGTTTGTCGCCCAAGGTCTCCTCTGACCACTTTTTCAACCTTGGCATACTTTCGCCTCCCCCCTTGACCTTCTCCCCGGATTGTGTATATTGTCCGGCTGAACTATAAGGAATAAAAATGCAAAGAACGTTTCAACCATCGAACCGCAAACTGATCAATGATCACGGCTTCCGCAAGCGGATGAAAACCAAAGGCGGCCGTCTTGTGTTGTCCCGCCGCCGTGCCAAGGGGCGTAAGCGCCTCACACCTACAATTGCCCGGGCAAAATAAGCTCCCCCGTTCGTGCGCCCTCAAAGGGAAAGATGCCATTGACAAGCTCTTCAAAGAAGGGCGGCGTTGTCGCGACGGTAACCTCACTGTTATCTGGTTGCCCTCCGAGGCTTTTCGCTATGGGGTATTTCTCTCCCGAAAGCATGGCAATGCCGTCCGTCGGAACCGGATCAAACGGCTCATCCGCGAAGCTATTCGATTCCACCACCACGAGCTGGCGAGGCCAGCCTCAATCGGAGTAGTGCCAGCTATCTCCTTTGGGACCCCTATATTCAAGGCAATCGATGAACAAATATCCCGTCTCTTTAAATCAATTGGCTGAGCCGATGGCAGATTGTCGGGTTTCTCGATCCACCGATGGCGAATCTCGGAACGCCGACCTACGAAGCGCTCCCCGGTCTGTCCCCCTCTTTGCCTGGCCTTTCCTCGCCCTCATTTATATTTACCGATATTCCGTCGGCCACTGGTTTTCCGGCTCTTGCCGGTTCTACCCTTCGTGCTCCCACTATGGAGAAGAATCATTTCGGAAGCACGGAGCATGGCGCGGGAGCATAATGACAATCAAGCGGTTATCCCGATGTCACCCGTGGCACGATGGCGGCTATGACCCGGTCGACTAACCGAACAAGAAAGAGCATGGAGCGCTGACGTGGACAAAAAATCACTCCCCCTTATTATAGTACTCGTTGTACTGATAGTCTTCTATTTCCAGATCATGGAGTTTTTCGGGCTCTACAAACCCCCGGCGCCAGTTCCTGTCCAGCACCAAACAACACAGGCCGACTCAACCGCAGGGCAGAACCAGCCCGGCGGGGCTACTACTGCAACCCAAACTGCTCCTGCCGCAACCGGTGCCGATTCGACCGGAGTCGTCATCGTTGACTCAACTGCCAAGGTCGATTCCCTTGTTGTGGTCACGAAAAATTACACCGTCACCATGTCGACGTTCGGCGGCGGGCCGGTCGGATTGTCGCTCAACAACTATCGTTATCGCGATGGCCGTCCTATCGAGATGCTCGTCAACGCCCCCTCGGCCACCCCCGAACTGACCTTTGCCGGTGGAACATTCTCGGCGTCAAAGGTGCATTACAACTGCAACCTCGCCCCGGGAAAATATGAAGCAACGGCATCACCGCTCACCGTTTCCTATAGCTATCGCAACGCCGAAGGCGGCGAGCTTATCAAACGCTATACTTTTCATCCTAACCACTACGATTACGACCTCGTGGTCGACGTCCGCGACCCACACAAGCTCGGTTTTGAACGGCAATATAATCTCTGGTGGAACACGCCACTCACAGGCACTGAACCGCAGAAAGAAGTCGATCAGCTGGAGATGCAGGCTGTCGGCTATATGTCGGGTGCAAGGGTGCGACTCGACGACTATGACGACAATGGTAAACTTAACCAGACAGTCTCCGGCGCCACCTCATGGGCGGCTGTACGTGAGAAATATTTTGCGGCCGCGCTCCTTCCGATAAGCCGCAATGCCGAAGGTCTTTCCGCACGCGGCCACACCGAAGACGTCAGCGACTCCGGCGGCGTGTTTCTTCAAGCCCACTTTTTGACAGCAGGCCTTGATCTTCCTTTTGCCACCGGCCAATCATTTGTCGATTCCTTTGCCATTTTCGTCGGCCCGATGGATTACACCCTGATGTCTGATTACAATAAAGGCCTCGAAGATCTTCTCGATATCGGCACCACTCCCTATGTCGGATGGATCATCAAGCCCTTCGCATTCGCGGTGATCTGGCTCCTCCCCAAACTGTACAGCGTCATCCCCAACTATGGGTTCGTCATCATCATCTTTGCACTCATCGTGAAGTTGCTCACCCTGCCGCTGTCGTTGAAATCATTCAAATCGATGGCCGCGATGCGCGACATTCAGCCGAAGGTTGAAGAACTGAAGAAGCGCTACAAGAACGATATGCAGAAAATGAACGCCGAAACGATGGCGCTGTATAAGAAACATGGCGTCAATCCCTTTTCGGGATGTCTGCCGATCCTCCTGCAGATGCCGCTCTTCTTCGCAATGTTCTCGGTTTTCAAATCGACCATTCTTTTGCGGGAAGCGCCGTTTATCTGGTTCATCAATGACCTTTCGCGTGGCGCGCAGAATTTTACTGATCCCTATATGATTTTGGTGGTGCTGATGGTGGCGGCGCAGTACATCTCTCAGAAACTAACGACAAGCACGCAGGCAAATCCACAGGCGAAAATTCTTATGTATATCATGCCTCTCTTCATGGGCTTTATATTCCGCAATTTCGCCGCTGGTCTGGTCTTGTACTGGACGACATTCTCAATCCTGTCATTACTCGATTATTACATCTATAAACGTGGCCATCAACCTGCCGTGCAGGGTGGTAGCGTCGAGTGAGATAGAACCCGATGGCTTCCCCGGCACCAAAGAAGGATGAGGGGAGAGCGCGACGAACCCTTCATCACGACGGCGACACGATAGTTGCTATTATCACCCCTCCGGGGGTGGGTGGCATCGCCGGCCTCCGCCTCTCCGGGAGGCACTGCCTCTCTTTTCTTGACAGACACTTTTTATCAGCCTCAGAGAGAGGTGCATCGTGGACCCCATTTCTCATGCGATTGGGAAAATTCGTTGACAGCAAGGGTGCGGTCATCGACGAAGTCACCGCAGTTTATATGCCGGAAGGGAAGTCCTACACCGGCGAACACCAGGTGGAGATTTTTTGTCACGGCAGTCGCCATATCGCGACTCGCATCCTTGAGACACTCGTCGCATCGGGGGCGCGAGTCGCCGAGCCGGGGGAGTTCACGAAGATGGCTTTTCTCTCCGGTCGGATTGATCTTGCCGAAGCCGAAGCCGTCTCGGAGATGGTCAGCGCCAACACCGAGACATCCCTTCGCGCCGCGAGGGAGCATCTGCTTGGAGCATATTCGGAGCATGTCAATGACATTCGTGAGCGTCTTGTTGACCTCATGGCCGAGATAGAAGCATCGGTCGATTATCCCGAGGAAGCCATCTCACCAGCCGATACTCAGCGACTAATAGCATTGACAGACAATGTGTTAGACGATTTGAAGAAGCTCTTGGCGACATACAATGGCGGTCGAATTATTCGCGAGGGCTTTCGCGTTGCTATCGCCGGACGGCCGAATGCCGGCAAGTCGTCACTTTTCAATCTCCTTGTGCGCCATGAAAGGGCGTTGGTGACACCGACGGCCGGGACAACTCGCGACTATCTCACCGAGTGGATAGATATTGGAGGTCATGCTGTCTGCCTTATCGATACCGCCGGGATTCGCGGAGCCGGGGGGAAGATTGAGAAAGTCGGCCAGGCTAAAGCAAAAGAAATCATGGCCGGAGCGGACCTTGTCCTCTGGCTCTTTGATATTTCGACTCGCAATTGGGCAACTACGCTGTCGAGTGACATGAAAAAATTACCAAAAGTTGAGATTGTAATCGTCGCAAATAAGACCGATAAGCTGAAACATAGCAACGTATTACACAAATCATCGATGCCCGTATCATGCAAGACAGAAAGAGGGATCGACCAGCTGATTGCTAAGATCGAAAAAACTATTCAGAGCCACATCCCCGATTTGACCTCGGGGTTGGTGGTCACATCGGCGCGACATAAATCGAAACTATCGCTGGCCCTCAATTCTTTGAAAAAAACTCGGTTGAATATCACTCTAGGTGTCTCTCCAGAGCTGACGGCGGTCGACCTACGCCAGGCCGTCAATGCCATCGATGAAATAACCGGACGGATATACACCGAAGAGATTTTGGGACGTATATTCTCTAAGTTCTGCATTGGCAAATGATTGTTTCACGTGAAACCAACGCAGTGGGCGGTTACGCTTCGCGCCAAGTTAAGTTGCCTGCAGTGAAGTAGGTCGGTGTTCCGAGCTCCGCGATGAGCGGAGAGAGAAACCCGACAAAGCTTTTCGCTTACAAAAAGACCAAAGGAATGAAAAATAAGTCGAATGCCTGATTTTGATGTCATAATAGTCGGTGGCGGACACGCCGGTGTCGAGGCCGCTTTGGCCGTAGCCAGAATGGGGGGGACGGCGGCGATTGTCACCATGGACTCTACGCGTCTGGCTCTCATGTCCTGCAATCCCGCTATTGGGGGTCTCGGCAAGTCGCATCTTGTCAAGGAGATTGATGCTCTCGGCGGAATCATGGCTGAGGCCACCGACGCTACCGGTATACAGTTCCGAAGGCTCAATCTCTCACGCGGCCCCGCTGTCTGGGCAACTCGAGTCCAGTGCGACCGGCGTTTCTATAATGATTACATCGTGCAAATAGTCGAAAATACAAAGGGCGTCACTGTCATTGAAGGAATCGCCGGAGCGATCCTCATTGAATCCGGTCGCGCTGTCGGCATTCGAACCGACGATGGCACTGCTATCACATCGCACGCGGTAGTAATCGCCACCGGTACATTCCTCGGCGGCCTCATTCATATTGGAGAGAAGAAAATAAAATCCGGACGTATAGGGGAGAGCGCCGCCTATAGTATGTCGGAATCTTTGCTTTCGTTTGGTTTCGAGGTCGGTCGACTCAAAACCGGAACCCCACCGCGACTCAAAGGCTCGACAATCGACTTTTCAGTCTGCGAGGTCCAGCCCGGCGATAATCCAATCCCATTTTTCTCATCAAATTCAAATCGTGAGCCATTCGCTCAAGCTCCTTGTCACCTTACATATACGACTGAAAAAACAAAGGAGATCATCTCCGCAAATTTCGAGCGCTCCCCGATGTTTTCTGGGCAGATACACTCGCGCGGTCCCCGCTACTGCCCATCAATCGAGGACAAGTTCTATCGCTTCGCCGACAAACCCTCGCATCAGATTTTTCTCGAGCCTGAGGGAAACGGCACCGATGAAATCTACCCTAACGGCTTTTCGACTTCTCTCCCCGAAGATATACAGCTGGCCGCGATGCGAACTGTGACGGGACTTGAGCAGGTCGAATTTACTCGCCCCGGCTACGCCGTTGAATATGATTATTGCCCAGCATATCAGATTAAGCCGTCTCTCGAAACGCGAAGAGTCTCCGCTCTCTTTTTTGCTGGGCAAATAAACGGAACATCCGGCTATGAAGAGGCCGCTGGCCAGGGGCTGATGGCGGGGATAAATGCTATGCTTTATATTAAGAGGGAAGAGCCGTTCGTTCTCGATCGTTCCGAAGCCTATGTCGGCGTTATGATCGACGACCTCACTACCCGCTCAACCACTGAGCCATATCGCCTTTTCACTTCACGGGCCGAATATCGCCTCGCTCTTCGAGAGGACAACGCCCGCGACAGATTGTATGAAAAAGCTGTGCGATATGGACTTATCGACAAGGGGAGACACGAGAGCTTCACTGTTCTGTCTGACGAGACAGACCATCTTGTGCGATCGTTCGCCAAGAAACGGCTAAATGCGGAAGAGATTTCTAAGCTGACTGTTTCGGACGACCTTCGACCTCGCGTCATCGGAATGACAATTGACCGACTGCTTACCCAACCGGAAGTAACAGTCTCCGCCGCAGTCCCTCTATTGGCTGGACTTGATGGAAACGGATCGCACAGCCTTGAAGCCCTCGAAAGAGCCGCCATAGCTATTCGATATCGTGGCTATGTGGCGAAGCAAAGCCGTGAAATCGAGAAGTTCAAGCGCCTTGAGCACGAAAGTATCCCTGATTCTTTCTCCTTTGAAGCGATTCGCGGTCTAAAGATAGAGGCTTTGGAAAAGCTCTCCCGATTCAGACCGGCTTCACTCGGCCAAGCAGGAAGAATAGAGGGAGTCACCGCCGGTGATATTGCAGTCCTTTCGTTCTATCTCAAAAAACACAAAGAGGGGGCGCGTCAATGATTGTACCCAAAAACGCCAATGCGAACAACAGCGACAATGCGATTATCGCACTGGACAGCAACGCGATACTTGAAAAATATGGCATTGCCAAGAAGTGCGATGTCTGGTTCGATGCTCTCTTGGCTGAGAACAAAAAGCTCAATCTTGTTTCACGTGAAACAACCCGCGAGGATCTGAAGCGTTTATCCGCCGAATCGGTACTACCGTTAGAATACTCGCAACAAAGTTCCTTCGCATTGCATCTCGATATTGGTTCAGGGGGCGGATTCCCAGCTTTCCCTTTGATGCTCACCGATCGCATCAAGCGCACTACCATGGTCGAGCGGACCCAGAAGAAAGCCCTCGCCCTAAGAAGAATTCTCGGAGCTATGCATATGGAGGCCGGGATAATTGCTCAGACCTTCGAAGAGGCCAATCTCGAACCCTCCTATGAGTTGATAACCATTCGGCTCGTTGCACTGACCCCCAAGCTTCTTGTCCCAATTGTTTCCCATCTTGCCATTGGCGGAATTTTCATTTATTACGCCGCGCCGCCACCACTCCCTCCGGCGATGGGACTACAAGTGAAGACCGTTCGTTATTCCTCCGGCCCGTCAAGCCCTGTTAAAGAGTTGGCAATCATCACGAAAAATCGCTGAAACTCCGTACATTTTAGTTGATTGAGCCGCTCCGGAGTGCTACACTTGGGCGAGCGTTATCCATTGATACAAGGAGTGTAACGTGGCTCGAATCATTGCAATCGCCAACCAAAAAGGTGGAGTCGGTAAAACCACCACGGCGGTAAATCTCTCATCCTGTCTTGCCGCCGCCGAAATGTCGACTCTTCTCGTCGACATGGACCCGCAGGCCAACTCGACCAGCGGGGTCGGACTTTCCAAAGAAAGCGTGGAGAAATCTGTCTACGATGTCGTCATCGGTCAGAAACCGATCCGCGAGGTCATCCACCCCACCGCCCTGCCGCATCTCAATATCGTCCCCTCGTCGATTTCACTGGTGGGTGCAGAGATCGAGCTGGTTAATGTTTTTTCGCGCGAGCAAAGATTGAAATCGGCTCTCGCAGAAATCGATCAGGAGTATAAATATATTATCATCGATTGCCCTCCCTCCCTGGGTTTGCTATCGGTGAATGCTTTGACGGCGGCGCATTCGGTGATCATTCCCATCCAGTGCGAATACTATGCGCTGGAAGGATTGGGACAGCTGATGAATACCGTCAAGCTCGTACAACAGCATCTCAATCCATCCCTCGTAGTAGAGGGAGTATTGCTCACGATGTACGACGGACGCTTGAATCTCTCAAGGCAGGTAGTATCGGAAGTTCGCAAGCATTTTGACAAAAAGGTGTATGAAACAATGATCTCCCGCAATGTGCGTCTTTCCGAGGCGCCGTCATTCGGCAAACCGATAATTCTCTATGACATCATGTCAACTGGCGCCGAAAATTATATGTCACTGGCGAAAGAGGTGCTGGCGTCATGAGCAAGATGGTTCTCGGCCGCGGCCTGGGGGCATTGATTCCAACTGACGCACCCACGGATGCCAACGCGACAATATTTCGCATGGTTCCGCTCGATAAAGTCGCACCCAATCCGATGCAACCCCGCCGGACATTCGACGAGGAATCTCTGCAAAGCCTTTGTGAATCACTCAAGGTTCACGGCATGATGCAACCGTTGGTGGTGACGCAGAACGGCACCGGATTCAGCCTCATCGCCGGGGAGCGTCGCTATCGCGCCGCCACGATGGCCGGATTCACCGAAGTGCCGGTAGTGATGTTCGGCGATATCGACGATACTCAAAGACTCGAGATGGCCCTCGTCGAAAATATCCAGCGCGAAAATCTGAACCCCCTCGAAACCGCCGAGGCCTACCGCACCCTTATCGACACCTGCGGCCTCACTCAGGCGAAGTTGTCGGAGCGTGTCGGTAAAAGCCGCACCTCGGTGACCAACTACCTGCGCATGCTGACACTTCCGGAGGGTATCAAGGTGCTGATTCGCGACGGCAAATTATCCGAAGGGCACGCCCGCGCGATTCTATCCGCCGACGGGGAAGAGGCCATGATGCGCCTTGCCGACCGCATCCTTTCCGACTCGATGTCGGTGCGAGGCGCCGAGGCTGAGGCCAAACGGACAAAAAAACGCCGGCTCGTGCCAAAAAAGTTGTTGCCTGCGATTCGAGATGTAGAGACATATATACAGCAGACCCTTGCTACTTCGGTGAAAATCCATCCCGGACTCAAGCGAGGTCGCATTGAAATTGAATATTACGGCGAGGACGATCTCGACCGGCTTCTGCAACTGTTCAAAAGGATAACAGCGAAGTCATGGGATCAGAGCGCTATGTAACCATCTCCTATGAATCCGGCGGCGCCACTCGCACCCGTCGGATTAAACGAGCCGTGGCCTTAACCCTCTTCGGCTCGGTAGTGGGAGCGTTGACTTTGACGGTGACCCTGTTCGCCCTCTACGCCGACTCTCTCCAAAATGAACGAGAAGTGGAACGACAAACGACCAACGAAATGCTGATGACATACCAGGCCAAAGTGGACCAGTTGACAAACAACATGCAGGAAGCGCAAGAGATAGTATCCCGCCTGGCGGGTATCGCTGGGGTGGATTATTCGCCATCTGTCGCCACCGATTCAGGCATTTCATTCGAGTCGCATCCGATGTTATTCGAGCGCGATCCGAATCATTCAGCCGACATGCCATCGGGTCTGCCGGTACACGGAACCATCATACGCGGCTTTGAGGTCGCCAACTACCGTAACTACCATCCCGGCCTCGATATCACCTGCGATGAAAACACTCCGGTGCTTGCTACTGCCATGGGAAAAGTCGACTATGTCGGTTTCGACACCACCTATGGCCAGACCGTGATTGTCCGCCATAACGATTCGATAACGACCGCCTACGCCCACAATAATTCTATCGTCGTCAAGGAGGGGGAGATTGTACAAGCGGGGAAGGAGTTGGCGAAATCGGGCAATACCGGCAAGTCGGCTAGTCCGCGTGTGCATTACGAATTAAGAATACACGATAAACCTATACATCCACTGGAAGGAAACCATGATTAAGCGAAACGCCAGTGACGCTGGAGAGGAAAACATGAACACAGTAATCGGCAAGAGTAGCGTGATTACCGGGACCATCGACATCAAAGGTCCTTTGCTTGTTGAGGGACAGATTAAAGGGAAGATTCTCTGCTCCGACGTCGTCACCATCGGTGTCGGCGGATTGGTTGAGGCTGAGATCGAGGCTAACACCGCCATTATTGCCGGCAAAATGATCGGCAACATCAACGCCACCGAAAAGATCGAGCTTCAGGCGAAGTGCGAACTCGAAGGGGACATCCGCACCAAGTCGCTCGTTATTGAGCAGGGCGCGATTTTCTGCGGCGGATGCCACATGAAGGATAACAAACCGAATCTCGGATTCCTCGCGCCGGATCAGAAGCACGAGCCGAAGCCGGAACAGAAATCGAATTCATCGGTTTTTTCATTCGATAAAGCGAAGTCGTAAAGACTTCGCTTTTTTGCTGGGGTGGGGCCTCTTTAGTAGGTCGGCGTTCCGACTCACGCTATAGCGGGAGGAGAAACCCGACATCTTATCCGAGTGTGTTCATGAGCGAGTAGGTCAAAACCCCTGCGGTTTTGACGGATTCGGGCAGTACATGTAATGAATATGAGAATATACATATCGGTGTTCATCGGTTTCCTGTTCTTTGTTTCTAATTGTATCGCAGGCGATGTTCTATCTCCAGCAACAATTGTGATCCCCTCGCTAAGGCCTATCGACAGTCTAACGCAATTGACTCCCATCGATAGTCTGCCAATTGATTTTAAAATCGGCTGGGTGGCCCACCTTTCAGGTGGGTTCCCGTCAACATTACAAAGCGAGAGCCACCTAAGAGGGCTTGTTGAAAAAGTGGCGCATGTGTGTTTCTTTGATTTGTCATGCCAGCGAAGGCTGGCATCCAGTCTTGTCTTTCAAAGAGTTAAGATGGGCTCCAGCTTTCGCTGGAGTGACTTGTTTCTAGGTGTAGCGAAAATCGAAGGGTTTTTCAACAGTCCCATAAGGTGGGCACCAGACTTTCCTTTCACGCCCGCCCATGCATCGGCTCCCGTCAGTTCTAAACTCAAAATCACGCCAACAACGGTCACACAGGGGCATACGAGAAGTCCGCAACCCACGAATCACGCTCCCTCGAAGAATAAGACTGGATTCCCGCCTTCGCGGGAATGACATTTTTTGGGGTGTAGATATGAATTGAAGGGTTTTTCAACAGGCTCTTCAGATGAGAAAGGGGCAGACGAGATCCCGCTTAAGGCGGGACCGCCCACAAAACGCTTCATCTCACCCCCGCCCATGCAACGACAACCGGAACCGCTTGCCTGATGGAAGCTCTCTGACAGATTCTGACAGCAATCTTAATCCCGCATCATCGGCCATCGCATCGAACTTGGCAGGTTCCAACAGTTGCATGATGGAGGCCAACTGATTGAGGCTCGTATAGGGTGTCTCTGTCACGGCGCTCAATTTGGCATCGGCTAACTGCAGGATTGTCGACAAGCACCCATCGGGTGTCAGCCAATCGGCGATGACTGTCAATGTCTCCTCGACATCGACGTACTCGAATAACAAGGCGCAGTGAATCAGATCGAATGACTCCGGGTAGAACCGGCAGGAGGTGATATCGGAGCAGATCGTTTCGATTTTATCGCTGTGCTTGCCAAAGCGCTCCTGCAGAATCGTCAGATACGACTCATTAATATCGACTGCCGCGACTCGCTCAGTTACCGAGTAATCAATATGCTCAAAGCCATTGCCGGTGGTGCATCCGACAACGAGAATCGACTTCGGCTTTCGTTCAGCGAGAATGGACTTGAAGGATTCATTAAGAAAGTCCAGCTGACCGACACTTGGCATGCCCATGTGCCCTTCGTAGTCAGCGGCGGAAATTCGGAGCCAGGGATTTTCTTGTGGTGCATTCATGGTAGAAACCTCCTACATGGGATGGTTGGAACCCACAGCAAGCTGTGGGCGACCAGCTTAAAGGCGGGACCGCCCACAAAAAGCACATTCGCTTCTTTGCCCAGGTGGCCCAGGCACTGCCTGGGATCTTTCGCTTTGTGCTACCATCACATTACCCGCGCATTGCGCGGGCCACCAAGGGATAGACAAAGAGCGAAGATGGGTTCCCGCTCAGCGTCTCGCCTTCGGCGAGTCTTGTCGGGAATGACAGGATTTGAATTCACGACTAAAACAACCGCGCCCTCTTGGCGAGGAAGGCATAAAGGGCTTTGTCGAACGGCATGGCCGTGTCGATGGGGTGATAATCAATAAGGGACTGACGGCAGGCCAGCGCGATCTCGTCGGAGTACTTTCGCACTTGTTCGCTGAAATGCCCTTTGATCTGATAGGGAAGAGTCGTTAGCTCCTCGCCGGTTTCCATATCCTTGAAGACCGCCTCTCGTGGAAATGCGAAGTCACGTTCGCGTGGATCGAGAATATGAAAGACAATCACTTCATGCCGCTTGTGGCGGAAATGTTTCAGCCCAGAAATGATCGAAGCTCCATTATCAAGAAGGTCGGAAAGTATCACTACCAGCCCTCGCCGTGTGATTCGCTCGGCCATATCATGAAGGGTGCTGGCGATATTCGTTTGATCCGACGGTTTCTGCTGGGCGATTTCATTGAGCAGTACATGCAGATGGCCGGATTTTGACCGCGGCGGAATGTAGCGGCGCATCTTCGTGTCATACGTCACCAGTCCGACCGCATCTCGCTGGCGGAGCATCATGAATGACAGCGCCCCGGCGAGCAAGCCGGCGTAGTCATGCTTGGCGACATGCCCTTCGCTGTGATATCCCATCGAGGCCGAGCAGTCGAGAAGGATGTAGCCTTTGAGGTTCGTCTCCTCTTCATACTGCTTGATATAGTAGCGGTCGCTTTTAGCGAAGACTTTCCAGTCGATATCCGAGATATTATCCCCGGGCATATATTGTCGGTGCTCGGCAAACTCCACCGAAAAGCCATGATAAGGGGATTTGTGCAGGCCGGCGATGAACCCCTCGACAACCATCCGCGCCCGCAGTTCCATCCCTTTGAGTTTTGAGACGGTCTCCGGATTCAGATATTGACGATAATCCTGCATCATAGCCTGTCTCTATTTGCTTTCGTGCGGTCCTTTGGCCAGTTCGGCGAATATCATGAGAGCCATGTAAACTATGGAAAAGAGAATGAGCACTCCTGATATGGCGAGGATGTCATCGAATACCGGGGAGAAGCCTCTCCCGCTCAGCCCTATATTGTGGAGAATCACGGCCAGCCCGAAAGTTGATACCATTGCCGTTTTAATCTTCGGGCTTACCGATGTGAAAAGGAAAATCAATCCGAGCGCAAAGAAGAGAAGACTTTGCCCATTGATATGGGTGTGCGCTAAGCCGATATTTTCGCGAAGGGGCGGGCGGTCGGCTTCCCGTTGTTGATTTTCGGCCCTCTTTTCCTGCTCCTGCATCTTAAGCATGAGATCCGCGCTATCGAGACGTTGTTCCTCGCCGCGATGGGTCTCATCCCAGATAGGAGCCATCACGGCTGACGAATCGGTGAGAATCTCTTCGATGTCCTGCTCTGGCTCCCCTTCCTGCTCACTTGTTTGGCCGGTTATTGAGGGCTGATCAATGACATGCGCCGGAAGATTCGATTCTTCCACCCGTCCGTTTTCGAGGTAAAATATCCAGCTCGCCCAGAAACAGACACAGAGCATTAGGGTCGTGAACAACCCGACAAAGACTTTCGCATAGTGCGGAAGCATCCACAAACGATATGAATCAAACTGCATGACAACCTTTCATTACACTGCCTGTCACTCTGTCAATGCCCCTTACGCCGATCGTTCCTTGACCGTCGCGAGAATTCGCTTGATAATCTCGAGCGTGTCGACCCCGTCGGCCTCGGCATTAAACGAGGTCACAATGCGATGCCTCAGAACCGGAAAAGCCGCAAAGCGGACATCCTCAGGCCCGGGCGTTGGACGTCCTTCGAGAATAGCCTTGGTCTTGGCCGCCAAAATCAGGTACTGCGAAGCACGGGGACCCGCTCCCCAGCTTACCCACCCTTTTATAAAATCGGGGGCGGTAGGTTCGCCAGGACGGGTCGCACGGACCAGGTCGACGGCGTACTGGACGAGGTGGTCAGAGACCGGCACACGACGAACCAATTGCTGGTAGGAGACGATCTCCTCTGGCGACAGAACTTTATCGGGAGCATGGACTGCGCCGGTTGTAGTCGACTTCACGATATCCCGCTCTTCGCTGGAGCTTGGGTAATCTACATAGACATTGAACATGAAGCGGTCGAGCTGTGCTTCCGGAAGAGGATAGGTACCCTCCTGCTCGATAGGGTTCTGCGTCGCCAGCACAAAGAACGGCTCATCGAGCTTGTAGGTATGCCCCGCCGCTGTGACTTCATGCTCCTGCATAGCCTGGAGCAGGGCGGCTTGAGTTTTTGGAGGAGTACGATTGATTTCGTCGGCCAAAATGATGTTGGCAAAGACCGGACCTCTCACGAATCGGAAGCTCCGCTTTCCGGTAGCATGCTCCTCCTCGAGAATGTCAGTACCGGTGATATCAGATGGCATCAAGTCGGGGGTAAATTGAATGCGACTGAACTTCAGATTTAGCGATTGGGCGAGGGTCGAGATGAGGAGAGTTTTCGCCAAGCCAGGGACTCCGACCAGAAGGCAGTGACCACGGGCAAGAAGGGAGATAAGCAATTGCTCCACCACCTGATCCTGGCCGATGATGACCTTGCCGATTTCGGCCCGAAGGCGTTTGTACGAGACGTTAAGTTGTTCTACGGCCGCTGTATCACTGTGCGCGGATTGTGTCATCTATCCTCCAATGGGGATTATCATTCGATGTTGTTTTTGTATTCAGGCCTTATACCCTGAATTCGCGTTAAGTATAGAGGGGAAAAGAGGTAAATGCAAACTTGAGGGGCGTGTTGAAAAAGTCTGGTATGAGGACGCCCTTATTTCTGTCATTCCGGCCAACCTCGCCAAAGGCGGGGGCAGAGCCGGAACCCATCTTGTCTTACAAAGAATTGGATGGATTCCCCGGTCAAGCCGGGGAATGACATTTTCGGGGATGCGAAGTGAGTTGAAGATTTTTTCAACAGTCCCACTCTGCTAAGCTACCTCTCATCGATCTCACCTGCTCAGTGAGCGAAACAACATACCGTCAATCGAGGATAGACTCGCACCGAGAAAACGCTTTACAAACATAGTCCTAACTTGTGACAAAACTTTCAGTTAGCAAAAGTCAACGGTGTGGACAATGCCACTTCGACAGAATCTGTGGCACTATTTAACTTATTGTTTATCAATCGATTAGATGGTTGTTCACAATTGGCCTTAGTTATCCACACCCCATTGGCCGATGTGAAAAGCGCGGCCACTTGCGTTGCGTTGGTGACCAGTGATATCGGGCGGGTCGCGGTATCTTTATTTCTTGAGTAGGTCAAAACCCCTGCGGTTTTGACGTCTTCGCTCATTTCAAAGTCAGGAGCACAAGGCTCCTGACCTACTCGAAACCCGAGGGGGCAAATAATCACTCCCCAAAATACAGGAACCGGTCGAGCATCTTCACATACTCCGACCAGCCCTTACCCCCCTGACGATCTCGAATTCGCTGTATCGCCCCCATCTTGCTGTCGATCTCGTCGCAATAGTAGACTATGAACGCCTCCGGCATCTGCGGCACCACCGGCGTGGCATACTGCAATTCGCCCTGATGCGAAAGAAGAATGTGGCGCAGTTTCATGAGGAGCGTGGGTGGAAAGGCCTCAATCTTCGCGGCTCTATCACACAGCCACTGATCTGCAATGCAGATATGCCCGACCAGCCGTCCTTCATCGGTGTAATCAAAAACCATGTCGCGGGTGTAGGTGGCGATCTTGCCGACGTCGTGAAAGAGGCCGCCGAAGATCACGAAATCTTTGTTAATAAAGTCATATTGCGTGGCCACCCGCATGGCGAGTTCGGCGACATTGGCCGAATGTTCCGACAGCCCCCCGATAGTAGCGTGATGCCACAGCTTTCCGGCCGGGGACATCAGAAAATCATTGAGGAACTTCTCGTCCTCCCAGAATGACATCAAGATAGACTTGATATAGCTGTTCTCGATTTTTTCAGTGAGATCAAAGATTCGCGTCCGACGAGTTTCCAACGATTGCGCTGAGTGGGGGAGAATCTCCTCGAGGCGGTATTCGCCTTCGACGGCTATGCGAATCCGATTGACGGTGATCTGCGTGCGGTTCTTGTATTCAGTGACGACCCCTTTGACTTTGACAATCGTCCCCTCGACACATTCTTCGAGCGCAAACTGGTCCGGCTCCCACATGACGGCGTCGAGCCGTCCGGTGGCATCCCCCAGTTCGAGAGAGACGTAGTGCCCGCGGGTAAATTCGCGCACTTCTTTCTTGCGCACAATGAAGAAATTCGTGACGGGGTCATTGACCACCATGTCCTTGATCCTCTTCGGCTCCATGCCGGGAATATAGGGGGAATTCGCTCCGTCTGGCAACGAAACACTTATCGATCGTCATCACAACCGTTTTGAGTTGCTAACCAACCGCGTAACAGCGATTTTCGTACAATACATATGACTACATCCGAGACAGCCCACCCAACCCCATGAAGACCCTGACCAGATACATTCTCAAGGAGCATATCCCTCCGTTTATTTTTGCCTTTGTTACCATCACCTTTCTCCTGGTCATCGACTACGTCCCAAAAATCATCGATCAGGTCATCGACAAGGATATCGGCTGGCAGGTGGTGGTCGAGCTTGTTGCCCTCAACCTCGCTTGGATGCTCGCCCTTTCTATCCCCATGGCAGTACTGGTCTCGACCCTGATGGCTTTTGGACGGCTCCAATCCGATTTCGAAATCACCGCCGTCAAGGCGTCTGGAGTAAATCTTCTGAGAGTTTTGCTACCGCTTTTAGCGGCGGGTGCGGTCATCATGGTGTTGATGATTCAGTTCAACGACAAGGTCCTCCCCGATCTCAACAAGAAGGCGCGGCTATTGGCGGGGGATATTTCGTCGATGCGCCCAACTCTCCTCTTTCGCTCCGGCATTTTTATCTCTGACATCCCCGGCTATCTCGTCATGTGTGACAAAATCGACCACGAAACCTCCCGCGTTCAGGGAGTGAATATCACTGAGACAACCGATTCCAAAATGACCCGCATCATCGTCGCCGAATACGGCTTTCTCAAAATGATAAACGGCGGGCGTGACATGGAGTTCAGCCTCTTCAACGGTGAGTTGC
>JBBTMW010000152.1:0-10218 GCA_038067995.1 Candidatus Zixiibacteriota bacterium | reverse complement strand
GCGATTGGTCGCCTTAGATGCGGAAGTAACATAGATCGTATCCCAATCTGGCACGATAACCGTATCGGTGATATAAATAGTAATTGGCACAGTATCAGTGGAACTGGGGGCATTGCTTGTGAATACGACTCCACCCTTGCACAGCACGATAGTACCAACAGGCGAGGGGACGAAGCTGGTGGCATTTAGACGAAAATTACCTGTTTCGGTATTGCCCACACCGAATGGCACCAAACCGCTGAAACCGCTGATAGTCAGCCATCCCGACGGGCCGGAGGTCTCAAACGTCGTAATTGCGTATGTCAGGTCTTGATCACCAGTGTTTTCGATAGTGAAGGCGGTGTCACGGAACATCACGGGCTTTACGTACGCCGGAAAGCCGATGGAGGCGTAGCTCCCTGAAAACATGGCACTATTGGCGGAAGTGCCGCTCTGAACCGAGGCGGCTAGTTGCGTAGACAGCGCAGTCGAAAGCGCCATGGCAACGAACATGATAGCAAGAGATTTCCGCATACTCATTCTCCCAGACCCTGATGTTTGATGAGGATTCACCAGTAAATGTACAGTAACATTTTGTCTTAGCAAGAGAAAAATGGATGCGGCCGCATTGGCGGGTTCGAAGACGGACCCGCCCTACAAAACAAAGATTCTTCTCTTCATGTAGGGCAAATTTGTTCTCAAACCTGCCACCTTCGCTGTGAAAAAAGCTACCGCCCCTATAAAAGGAGTGGCCGCAGAATCTGCGACAATGAGAATCAGATCACGGACAAGAGCCTAGTGGTGGACCGCCTTGAAAGTTCCAGGTTACAATTCTTAAGAGGTCGACAACGTTTACCTTCCCATTGTCGTCGATGTCAGCCTCTTCTAAACAATAGTACCGACGACCACCCTGAAAGAGATAAGAGACATACTTGGTTAGATTAACCACATCCATTCCACCAGCATGGCTAAACCAGCCCTCCCTACTGCAGCAATTCTCGCAAGCGTCGCCTATGCCATCCATATCAGCATCCGCTTGATTGGAATTTCCCACATATAGGCAGTTATCGCAGGAATCCCCTATGGCGTCCAAATCCCAGTCTTCCTGCTTTGGATTTGTTTTTGATTGGCAATTATCACAAACATCTCCAAAGACATCCATGTCAGAATTTTCTTGAAGGGGATTTTGCATCAAAGGACAGTTATCAAACTGGTTTAGGATGCCGTCGCCATCAATATCAATTGGCGCCGCTACAATTCGCAGGGTGTCACGCATTCCCGCCGATCCGTGAATTGTGCATCTATACGGATAGTCACCGGTGGGGTCGGTATAGGTGATAAAGATTTGAAAGTACGGGTTATCATATGTCATGATTCCCGAGTCCCACTGCTTAGGCGAAGTCGGGTCGGACGTCGTTGTATGTTCAACGCCGCCTGGAGCATCAAACGTCCACCTTACCGTATCCCCCTGGGTGACTACCGAATTTAAAGGCGTAAAAGCATCGTTCACGATGGTGATGTTATGCACTGCCGCGTTTAACGACTTTGGAATCAGCGCTATCAAAAGCGTCGCCATGACCGGAATCGCCTTGAACCACTTTTGCATAATGACTCCCATGCTTTGGAATGCGCTTTGGATTACGCCAATAATATCGAGTCTACTCTTTGTTTTAGCAAGTGAAAAATGGAGGCGGCCGCATTGGCGGGTGCGAAGACGGAGCCGCCCAATACCAAGAGTGCGGGTACAGGGGGAACCCGCACTACTTCGGGATTGCTTTTTTTTGTAGCGAGGGTTCTCCCCGTACCCTCGCTCTTATTTGAGCATGTAGTGCAGGTTTGTCTTCATAACCTGCCGGCTTTGCTGCTGGACTATCGATTCAAATGGATTTCACGGGGCCTTACTTGCCAACGCCTCTTGAAACTGTTAAGGTATGCACTTCGGAATGCCGATTTTGGAGAGTCGGCCTGGAAAGTTGCTTAAGCATAAGCCGGGTGAAGAGTTAGACCCTTTTACCCGATAATGATATGGAGATCACATTTTGAATGTAACATCGTCAGGGATGTCGGTGCATGTCACCACATCTCGAATGAGTCAGGAGATAAATAATGGCTAAGAAAAAATCGGCGAAAGCATCGCCGAAAACATATCAGGATTTGATCCAGAAGATTCGAGACCGAAAGGCGCATACGGCCGTCATCGGCCTTGGCTATGTCGGCCTTCCGCTCTCTATGGAATTGGTTCGTGCGGGATTCAAAGTCACCGGCTTCGACATTTCAAACAATAAAGTGAAGCTGTTGAATTCCGGTAAATCGGATATCGATGATATCCCCGATAGTGCCGTCAAAGCGGCCGTGGAGACCGGGCGGTTCACCGCAACGACAAATCCTGAAGTTCTGTCCAAGGCGGATACCATCTCCATCTGCGTGCCAACACCACTTTCGAAAACGAAAGATCCCGATGTTTCTTACATCCTTGCGGCGATGGAGTGGGTTGTGGCAAATGTCAAACGTGGAGCCCTTGTTGTTCTCGAATCAACAACCTATCCCGGAACTACGGCAGAACTGATTCTTCCCATGCTCGAGAAGAAGGGGATGAAAGCCGGTGAAGACTTCTTTCTAGCTTTTTCACCTGAGCGCGTTGATCCGGGCAACCCCAATTACACAACGAAAAATACTCCTCGCGTCGTCGGTGGCATCACCCCGAATTGCACCGAAGTTGCCAAGGCATTGTATCTCCAGACAATTTCAGCGGTGCATGCCGTCTCTTCGACACAGGCGGCCGAAATGGTCAAGCTTCTCGAGAACACTTTCCGCTCAGTCAACATTGGCCTTGTCAATGAAGTTGCCTTGATGTGCGATCGCCTCGGGCTCAATGTCTGGGAAATCATAGACGCCGCCGCGACCAAACCCTTTGGATTCATGCCATTTTATCCCGGTCCGGGACTGGGCGGGCACTGCATCCCCATCGACCCGCATTATTTGTCATGGAAACTGAAATCGCTGAACTACTACGCCCGCTTCATCGAATTGGCCGGTGAAATTAACAGCCACATGCCGGAGTATGTTGTCGAGCGAATCGGTCTTTTGATGAATGACGAGTTTGCTCGCTCAATCAACAAGTCCACCATTCTCGTTCTTGGCGTCGCCTACAAGAAAGACATTAAGGATGTGCGCGAATCACCGGCCCTTGACGTCATTCAGCTTCTTGAGGACAAGGGTGCGAAAATCATCTACACTGATCCGCATGTTCCGGAGATAGAGTGGAATTCGTCAAAGCATTCTTCGAAGAAGCTGACTGCCGATCTGATGAAGAAAATCGATTTGACCGTGATTCTTACCAATCACACCAAATTCGATTATCAGTGGGTCGTCGACCATTCCAAGGCGGTCTTTGACACGCGTAACGCCACCAAACAGGTCACCCGAAATAGAGATCGTATTTGCCGCCTCTAACTCGTTGTCTTGTCAATTCTTATAGGCCCGCCGGATTCGGCGGGCCTTTTTTGTTTTGGAGCCTTTGGCTCTTGCCCTTATGAGCCGATGATAAGAGTGATAAGGCATAAAACCGATGGTTACAGAACTGACAACAAAACACCGGGATGTGGGGCTTATCTTGAAAGACCTTTTGAAGGTTATCAAGGTCGTCTCTCTCTATCCCGACGACAATCCCCTTCCACGCTCCCTTCGGCAATCATTTTCCGAAAAGCTGGTGGACCTCGCCCAGGATAACGGCGGGCTGAAAATAGACGTCGATCGGGACTGCCTGTACTTCGATGGTCAAACAGTATTTCATGACCGATCGAAAGAAGAAGCATTGGCGGGGTTATTTTTTGAAAATGGCATAACATCGTTTTCTATAAGCGCTGACATTGAGGTGGTTGGGCTGTTTGCGCTTCTCGATGTATTCAAACAATTCAACAATACTCAGGACGCCGATTTGACCGTTCTCTTGTGGGAGGCAAATGTCCCCGGCTTTTCGTTTGTTGTTCTTGAAGACGTCCAGCTCAGCAAATATGAAAAAGGCGTTGCCGCCCGTCTGGCCGGCGAGTCTGAGTCCGAAAGTGGCAAGATTCGCGGTGTCTACGGTTACGAAGGAGAAAAGACTTACGGCTCTCTTTTCACAGAGGGAATCGAGCAGAGTAGCATCAATTTCGCCGACACGCCCGGCGGAGGCATCTTTGTTGATTCACAGGAGCTTGGCAATGATTCCGGCCCGTTTGCGTCGCAACCTGCCTCAACACCTGAAGCCAGTCAGCCGTTTTCGTCATCAATCAGCGAATCGGGGAGTCTGCGAGTTGCCGAGTTCGCAAAGGCTTTTGGTTTCGACGACTTAAAACCCGCTCGACCAAAGCCACACAAGACAGACACTGCCCTCATTCTTAACGACGAATTCAAACTGTCTGAAGAAGAAGAATACCAAATAGGGCATATCCTGGCCGATGACGCCGACTTTGATATCTACAATTCCACCATCGATTTGTTGAAGGAAATGACCCTTCAGGAATCCGAGATGACGTCGTTCTACGAGACGATCTCCATATGTGAGAAAGTTTTGAATGAATTTGTCATGCAGGGGAAGTTGTCGCTTGCAGGTCAGATTCTTGGATTCATGCAACAACTTGAGAAGGAAATTCGACCGTCCAAAGGGGTTTGGGCGGAACGGCTCAAGGATGCCCGCATGACTGCCTGCAGTCGCGAGCGACTAAAGACTTTGGCCACGGCTCTCAACGAACACTCCGACGTGAGCGCCGGAGAGCTTCTTCGCTATCTCCAGCTTTTTGGCTGGGAAGCTATCGGTGGATTGACCGATATTGCCGGTGATCTTAATCATCCATTGCACAAACAATCCCTGAACGATTATCTCGTCCACGTCGGCAAAGATAAAGTCGAACTTCTCGCCAAGAATCTTTTTGACAAGCGACCGGATGTTGTCGGCAATGCCGTGCAGGTTCTGGCCAGGATTGGCGACGAACGCTCGCTTGGGTATTTGAAGCGGATTGTGCAAAGCGAGCACGCCGCCGTGCGACTCACAATGGTAACAGCCCTGGCCGACTGTACGCACAGTGATGCAACAGATATTCTCGCTCAGTGCGTCACTGATAAGGATGCAACGGTTCGCCGGATGGCGGTTGATTCGCTGATAAAGCGTAAGGGTTCGTTGGCGTTTGAGGCTATCGCTGGCATTGTCGATTCGGCCCATTTCACCACCTGCAGTACCGGCGAACGACAACTCCTGCTCAACGCCTTTTCAGAAATTGGAGGAGAATATGCTGTCCCTCACCTGTCCGAGTGCATCACTGCCTACAACCTCACCGGAAACAGCGACAAGAGCTTCAGCCGCAAGGCGGCCTTCGAGGCCCTTAGTCGAAACCGAAGTGAAAAAGCGGACCGTCTGCTCGTCGCGCTTTCCCGAACGTGGCGTCCTGAAATTAAGACGATGGCGCTGAATGCTATTCGACGTCGGCGGGAAATTCTGTTTGGTGGAAAAGAGAAATGACATACTCAGTAGCCGATCTCTCAATGCGCCAAACGGCCTCCCCCTCCGAGGAGCGGCTTGTTCAACTATTTTTCGGCCTCTACAAGACTGCCCGCATTGTCGATTCCTCCAATGCCACATTCATCAAACAGGCGAAGGCGTTCCACGATCAACTTCAGCGGGCCTTTGATCAGACCACCCATGCCACGATCAAGGTTGTGGCTGATCGCTATTTCTATAACGACCATTTGGCACGCATCGATGAACAGGCCTCCGGAGCGGCGTCGATCGCAACCGAGTGGCGGCAGGTGGGCATCGGCGGGACGCAATTCGCCGACCGAGTCACGACCGACCAGATTGCGCAATTCTTCGCTTTCACCGCTGACTTAAAATCAGCCGGTGGCACCCTTGAAGAAATTATGACCCGCCTGAAATCTTTACGAATAGAAAACATTGAACTTCTTGCGGCGGCACAGGAGCGCGATCTTCCACGGCCGATCATCTCCGAAGAAATGCGCCAACAATTCCGCCAGGCCGCCCGTAGCCGCTTTTTCAAGGCTCTTTCCAATGCCGAGGAAGTAATCGTCGGCGCCGCTCAGAACAAGGAAGTGAACATCTCAAAAACCAAGCGCGTTGTTCATGGACTCATTGATCATATCATGCGCGACGAACAATCCTTGCTCGAACTTACCGCCATCAAGGATTATGACGACTACACCTATGCCCATTCGACCAATGTCTGCGTCTATTCCCTCACGATGGGCGTCCGTTTCGGCCTTGACCGCCCGCGGTTGTCTCAGCTTGGCTTTGCGGCTCTGTTTCACGATATCGGCAAAGTGAAATTGCCGAAAGATCTGATTAACAAACCCGATGCCTATGACGAGGATGACTGGCGACAGATGCAGATGCATCCGATACTCGGGGCAAAGACAATCCTGCGCAACCTCAGGTTTGATACCTACACCGCCCGCGCCGCGCGAGTGGCTTTTGAACACCATATTAACAGTGACTTCACGGGTTACCCTGTCCTCAAAAGTACGAAGATCCGCCCGACTCTTTTCTCCCGCATAGTTGCGATTGCCGACACTTTCGATGCCCTGACTTCAGATCGCATCTATCTGCGCAAAGCTCTCTCGCCTGACGAAGTAATTCGAAAGATGCACTATCAGATGTCGGCGAAATTCGACCCGTTTCTCCTCAAGATATTCACGAACATCATTGGCATGTATCCGGCGGGAAGCCTGGTACTGCTGTCGACCGATGAGATTGCGGTGATTATTACCAACAACGAGTGGAATCCGTCACGGCCGTATGTAAAAATAGTTGGGAATCGCGATGGCCTTCTCGCCATCCCGGAGTGGCGCGACCTTTCGCAGGCGGACTACGCCGATCAGACCATTCTTCGCCTTATAGATCCTGAGCGCTATGGCCTCAAAGTCGCTGATTTCATTTTAGCAGACTAAAAAGTCCAGCTGACAGTCAGTCCGGTCGTTCCGTCGGGTGGCGCTGAGATTCCAAATCCAGCCTCCTGCTGTTTTTTGGCCGATGGATAGGCCGACAAGTGAGCATCGACGTAGGCGTCAAACATCCCCACGAAAGTCAAAAGCACCGCAAACCAGGTGAATTTGTTGCGCTCGTCACGGCGGTCGCTGTAGAGATCGTACCATTCGTTGCGCGCCAGTATGTCAGTTGCTGATTCATATTTTGCTCGGTAGTCCGAGGCCTGCCCTCCATAATGCAAAGCTGAACCGACAAACCACCCTTGAAGACCCGCAAAGATGACAGCCTTGGTTATGCGCTTGTTTCCCAATTGCCCCCAACCGGGAATCGCCATCGATTTGAATAGCGCTGTCGTTGGATTCTGCAAACGTCGGGTTTCAAAATCGACCGGTACATTGACCGCCGCGATATTCGACAAGCGAGTTCCGGGGTTATAAAGAACGGTATCCGGATGTTGAGCCGTTGTGTCAGGCTGGTTAGTTGAGTCGGTTTGAGCGAATAAGGCGGGGGAGGCACAAAGGAAGGCGACGATGGTTCCGAGTCGAATCATGTCACGCGAATATCTGAAGGGCGCGCGGTTCAAGGGTTACCTCGGCGTAATCCGATTTCAGTGTTACGAACTCCCCATCTATGAGCACCGTTTCCCCTTTGACTCCTGCGACCGACACATGGGCGCCACGGAAAAGTTTGATATCGCCCGCGAACATATATTTTTTCTTGAAGATTCCTTTGGTAAAATCGGCGAGGCCTGACGGTTTCACCGACATGTCAAATATGACCTCGATTTTCCCATCATCAGCGATAGAAGCGGGACTGAAGTTCAATCCGAGGCTATGCGAGAGGAGGTGAATCGACAGAAGGGTGGAGGGGATTTCAAAACGAAAGGAATCGACGGTAATAATGCGGGTGTGCATCGGGCTGGCAAGAGACGCCTTGGAGGCCAGTTGCGACCAGCTGAATCCAAAGCGGGGGGATTTCCGCTCTGCCAATTGGCGGCCCAGTTCTGGTATCATGCCAAAGCCAGCTGAACCGAGAATCACATTACTGTCAATATGGCCAACATCAATCGTTCGATAAGTCTTGGAGATAATTCGTTTGGTGGCCCCGTCAAGAGTAGTATCGCCATAGAGGGACGCCGCGATAGAGTTATAGCGGCCAAGAGGTACTATCCCCATGGGGAGTTTGACCTGATGGGCGATTTTTGCAACGGCCCCAACAAGGCCGTCACCGCCGCAGGCGACCAAACCGGTGACTGCCCCAAATCGGGTGACCTGCGGATGAGGCGAGCGGGAATCGCGACCGACTCCCATCAGATTCCTGGTACGGGAAATGGTCTGTTCAAGAGAGTCTCCATCGCAGACAGAGAAGCTGGCCCCTCCTTTTCGGATCTGCGAAATGAGGCGGTCTACCGCCCGCGTCGAAAATTGCGATGCCCGCGGATTTGTCACGATACAGAAATGGGCATTGCGGGAGCGCTGTTGTTTGCGACGAAACATGTGGCAAGTATAGCACACCGGAGACTCCGGCGCATGCAAAATTGCCATTCTCGCCTCAGTGTTTTAGTCCCCGGGATTTAGGCCGATAGAGGTAAAAGATTGATTCCGGAAGACTAAAATTACTATGTTCAATTCAGCTATGCACAACAATCCCAGCCTCCCCGAAGAAAGTAAAGGGCAATTCAACCTGATGTGGCCTATTCTTATCCCGGTCGCGCTTCTCCTTGTCATCTATATGCCTGCACTGGCTGACCTGGTTCAGGACTGGTGGGATGATGATAACTACTCTCACGGGTTTCTTGTGCCATTAGTGTCGGGCTATCTGCTGTGGAAAAAACGGGAGATGCTGGCCGGCCTGCCACGACACAAAGATAGTGTCGGCCTGCTAGTTCTCATTGCCGGTCTCTGCCTCTTCGTCGCGGCCAACGCCGCCGCTGAATATTTCACTCTGAGGGTTTCGTTCGTGATGTCGCTTTTCGGACTCACCTGGTATTTTTTCGGGCGGGAGATTATCAAACACATCTGGTTTGAATTCTTCTTCTTGCTGTTCATGATTCCAATCCCCTACGTCATTTATTACAGCGCGACATTTCCGATGCAAACACTGGCCTCAAAAATTACGGTCTGGCTTCTCGATGCCTTGGGAACAGGGGCCTACCGACAGGGGAATATCATCCATATTTCCGGTCACTCACTTGAAGTCGCCGAGGCCTGTTCGGGTGTACGATCTTTGGTCTCGCTCATGGCCCTTGGGGCATTCTACGCCTACACAACCCAGAAGCGATTTACGGCACAGGCGATTCTTTTTCTTTCAACGATCCCGATAGCTGTGGCAGGGAATGTCTTTCGCGTCTTGATTACGGCCATCTTGGTGCATGCCGTCACCCCCGATGTGCTTGTTGAGCCGTGGCACTCACTGATGGGGCTGATCGTGTTCATCGTGGCGTTTGTCAGCCTCTTCATTGAGAGCGCGATCCTTCGAAAGATATTCGAATGAAAATCGCGGTTGTACTAACGTGCGTTTTGGTTGCGGTTCTCGGTGGCTTCGGCAATTATCTGCGCTATACCAGCCACGCGCCGGATTCCGCTCCGCAGTGGGAAGCAATCCCCTTTGAGCTATCCGGCTATTTTGGTGATGAACGCCGATTCGACGATGCCAGCTATGAGGTTCTCAAAGCCGACACCTCCACTCTTCGGCTCTACAACGGCCCGGGTGGGCAGAGGTTCTGGTTGTTCGTCGCCTATTTCTCATCTCAGGAGTATGGCAGTCAGATTCACTCCCCCAAACACTGTCTTCCCGGCGGGGGATGGAAACTCGACAAGGTGGAGCCATTCCAGATGGCTCTTCCCGATGGCGCCTTCATCAACATGTATCGCCTCACCATTCTCAAGGGAGAAATGAAGGAGCTGATGTTTTACTGGTTTGAAACGCGAAGCGGATCGATAACCAACGAGTTCCAGCTAAAATGGGATTTGATGAAAAACTCAATCCTTCTCAGACCGACCGATGCGGCTTTTGTGAGACTGACCGTCCCGGTGTTGGATGGCGATATCAACTCTGCCACCAAGGCGGCAATCAATTTCTTTGCTACCTTTCGCCAGTCAATCCAGAACGCTCTTCCTTTTCACAATTAGGCTTGCATCCGATTCCGTCGGCGTGTATGGTAGGGCATGATTTTTCTGCTTCTCAAGCTGACACGGCCGATACAGTGGGTAAAAAACGGCGTCGTTCTGGCTCCGCTCATTTTTGCCGGTCAATTTGCTGAC
>JBBTMW010000151.1:0-9223 GCA_038067995.1 Candidatus Zixiibacteriota bacterium | reverse complement strand
CGGTTCAGCTATTCTTTGGGATCAGGATCAGATCGAAAGGCTCAGAATCAAGTACGGACTTGCAGAGCTATCAGAATCCTCAGAAAACGCATCGAAGCCTCTGGAATCCGACGCTTTGTCTGAGGTTTCTGAAGAATCTGAGGGCTACGAAATGCCATTCTAAGTTCGGCCCAGGGCTTGAAAATTTAGCAACGAATCGTTATAGGTTACTGCATGGACTTTGCCATTTACGCCAGACGCAGCACAGACGCCCAAAGCGACTACTCGACTGCCGACCAAATTCGAGAGTGTCAGTCAAGAATCAGCATTTGGGGCGGGCAAATTTTCGGCGTTTATGTCGATGATGCCGTCTCCGGCTCAGACATTTCAAGACAAGAGTATTGCCGCCTTAAAGCCGACGCTCAAGCAGGTCGTTTTGACTGCGTCGTTATTGACGACCTCTCTCGCATGGGCCGGGACTTTCCGGAATTTGTGACGTTTGTTCGAGACATAGCTGACATAGGAATTACGATGAGAAGTGTTGCCGATGGACTTGATACGGCCAACCCTTCTTCGAAAATCCCCATCTACCTCAAGGGAATATTTAACGAGCTCTTCCTGGATGACCTAAAGGCCAAGATAGTCAGGGGTCTCAAAGGCCAAGTGCTCCGGGGGTACTCGACCGGCGGCAGGATTTTTGGTTACGCTACCGAACCGATCTACGACCCGTCAGGTGCCAAGGACAAGTTTGGTCGTCCCCGACGCTTCGGATGCCGCGTAATGGTAGACCCTGACCAGGCAGATTTAGTCCGTCGAATCTTTTCGATGCGAGAGTCCGGGTTGGGCTATCGGTCTATTGCTCACGTTCTGAATTCTGAACGTATCCCTTCACCCCATGCTGGCTGCGGCACCCGGCCCGGTTTTTGGTGTACAGGGACAATTCGCGGAATTCTCGGAAACCGAAAATACATCGGTATCTGGGAGTACAATAGAACCCGCTGGATCAAGAAAAGAGTCTCGGGGAAAAGGAAAGTTCTCAAGAATGATCCCAGCGAATGGGTTACTTACACTTCCGAAGAGCTTAGGATCATTTCGGACAGTCAGTTTGACTTCGTTAGCGAGATGCGACGCACCCAGCGGACTCGGAGCAACTCCGGTCGAAAGGCCTATTTGCTGTCCGGCCTCGCCAAGTGCGGAGAGTGCGGCTCTTCAATGATCGTTGAGAACTCAGGTCGCTCGTCTTGCCTGGTTTGCAATAACGCACGGAACAAGGGGCCCGTCGCATGCACTAACAACCACAGGATTTCGAGATTCGTTGTTGAGGCGGCCATTCTTTCAGAACTGCGAGCGGCTGTGCTAAGCCCAAAAGCGGTGTGCTCACTGGTATCATTCAGTACTCCGATATTGGAAGGATTGATCTCTCAGCCGGTCGATTCTATCAGTCAGCTACGCCGTCAAAAGGCTACTCTGGAAACCAGCATCGGCCGTCTTCTGGACTCCATCGAGAGTCAAGGTAAGTCTGAATCGGTCAAGACACGCTTGGCCGAAAGGGAGCTTGAGCTCAGGGACGTTTCGACCAGATTGGCGAGATCTGGCCTCACTCCTGTTGCAACACCCGTTATTACTCCAGACTGGGTTGAAGAGAGGCTCACAAGTCTCTCTGGGCTCCTGGAGGCCTATGGAGACCGCGTCCCGCTAATTCGCAATGAGTTGATGAAACTGATTCCGGACAAGTTGTCACTAAGCCCGAAAAAGACGGACAATGGGATGGAGTATCAAGTTACAGGGAAGTTGAACCCGTTCAATCTGCTTGAGAGGTCTTCACTCCAACTATGTATTATAGCGGCGCAGGGACTCGAACCCCGGACACGCGGATTATGATTCCGCTGCTCTAACCAACTGAGCTACGCCGCCATGCATTAAGCCTGAGCCTGCCAATAAGTCCCGAAATTCCCCTTTCGTCAAGAGGTTTTGCGGGACGAGATTCCGATCCGGCTCTCGAAGAAAATTAAGCCCACTATTGCGGGCTAAGTGAAAAAACTTTCAATTCTCTCCGCACTGCCACAAATGTCACTCCCGCGAAGGCGGGAGTCCAGTCCTAAATCTTCAGGAGATAAGACTGGATGCCCGCCTCCGCGGGCATGACAGATATGAAAACTCTGTGCCAACTCCTCTTTTTCAACAAGCCCTTTTGGTGAGGTACAAACGGGCAATAATTGCCCAAAATTCCCGTCAAATTCAGGCTTTCCCCTGTCGATATATGATATAGTCGACGTGTCTCAACCAGAAACCCTAGGGAGGGTCCTCATGCTTAATCTGAGCACACCTAATCAGACCATGCCCAAACCCGAAATGCAGACCACTCGGCCCAGTCGGTCTATTGCTCACCTTCATCCGAGCCCTGCCAACGAAGCCAGTGAGAATTTTGGCGTGGGCCTATTCTTCGGCTTTGCCGCGGCAGTAATCGGAGCCTCGCTGTGGGCTTTGATAACTGCCATAACCGAATATCAGATCGGCTGGATGGCAATAGGCGTTGGCTTTGCCACCGGATGGGCGGTACGACTGGGGGCAAAAGTAGACCCCCATCGCTTTCGTATATTCAGGAGTATTGAAGAAGGCAATAATGAGGTGAACAGTTCCAGCCTCCGCTACGGAATTGCCGGAGCATGTTTGGCATTAGTTGGCTGTATGCTGGGAAATCTGATGACTTCCTGCTACTTCATAGCTCAGCAATATGACACAACATTTTTCCGGGTTTTCTTTTCTCTTAATAGCTCTGTGATAGGCGAGATTTTCATTGGTACTTTTCAGCCGATGGATGTTCTCTTTTACGGGCTGGCTATTTATGCCGGCTACAAATATTCGCAGGAGCCGAAAGGGGAGAAGAGAGAGACGGTTAGCTGAGCAGGCCGGAGCCCCTGTGGTTCCGACATCTTTGGACTCTCAGGAGTCAGGAGCGCGGGGCTCCTGACCTACTCCGGATTTGAGGACGCACAAAAAAAAGCCGCCGGGCATCCTTGCCCAACGGCACAAAACGGAAAAGGAGTTTCCGCCTCACTTCAGAAACTCCTTCATCCCACCTCTTAAATACCCTTCACCGCCATACTAGTACTTTAAGAGTAACTAACTTCACCGATTGTATCTAACAAGTGCTGTGCCAAAAATGAACAGCGCTTGTCAGGGCGGCTCAATCATCTGTCAGGTAAACGTTTAGACCGATGAAAAAGTTTAGACAAAATCAGCGTAAATGGCACTGAACGCACATTATGCGGCCGTTCGACCTACGGTCACATTCGCAAAATAGCCACTAAGAGATTACCATTAAATGAGATAAGAAAAACCGCCATCATCGATATGATAACGGCGGTTTTCTGCGCTTCTATCAGGTATACGCAAGAACTGCGTGGAAATCTACTTCTTCTTAGCCAGATGCACCGACATCCGGTGTAGATCGTGCGCCGCTTCCATGATAGACTCGGCAATCACGGGATGTCCGAAGACAAGCGATCCGAGCTGATGGACTGTCAGCCCTCGATTGATAGCCAATGCCGCGGTGTGAATGATCTCGGTGGCGTGGGCGCCGATGATATGAACTCCGAGAAGCTTATCTGTCTTTTTGTCGCCGATGACTTTGACCTCACCGGCAATTTCGTTGATGGCGTGGGCTTTCCCAAGAGTTCGGAGGGGAAACTTGCCAATCGAGACTTCATACTTTTCAGAGGCTTTTTCTTCTGTCAGCCCAACCGAGGCGACTTCGGGGTGGGTGAAAATCACCGAGGGGACGCCGGAGTAATTCTTCTCGACTTTGCCACCCAAAGCATTGTCGACGGCCACCGAACCATCGTGCGTGGCGGTGTAGGCCAGGAGAATCTCGCCACGGACATCGCCGATGGCAAAGATGTTTTTAACATTAGTGCGCATATCGGCGCCGGTCGGGATCGAGCGGTTTTTTGCGAGAGTGACACCCGCCTCTTCGAGGCCTAGATCATCGGTGTTGAATGACCGTCCGACTGCCACGAGCACCTGATTAACATTCAGCTCGGTGCCATTGGAAAGCCTTGCTTTGACCCCTTCGGGGCCGGGGGCAAGAGACTCGACCTTCGTTTTGGTGAAGACCTGAACTTTGCGCTTTTTAAGCTCCCGCTCCAAAATGTCGGCGACTGATTTGTCTTCGAGAGGCAGGGCGTGGTCGAGAAGCTCGACGAGAGAGACTTGCACATCGAGAAGTGACATCATGCAGGCCCACTCACAGCCAATAACGCCAGCGCCAATAATCAGAATCGATTTCGGGAGATGAGGCACTTCGAGAAGGTGGTCGGAATTGAGAATCCGTTTGCCATCAATGGGGAAAATCGGAATGGTGGCGGCGCGTGAGCCGGTTGCGATGATAATATTGTCGGTTTCGAGTTTGGTCTCACCGCCGTTTTCGTCCTGAACAGTCACCTGATTCTTGCCAGTGATTTTTCCAAAGCCCTTGTAATAGGCGACGCCGTGGGATTTGAAAAGGCTCTCGATACCACCAACCAGCATCCCCACCACTTTATCCTTTCGCCCTCTCATAGCAAGCCAATCGTAGATCGGCGGCGAGGCGAGGCGGATGCCAAACGTCTCGGCCTCTTTCATTTTCTCGTACTGTTCAGCCGAGGCTATCAAAGCCTTTGAGGGGATACAGCCTTTATTGAGGCAGACGCCACCGAGCTTGTCGACTTCAACAACGGCAACCTTGGCTCCTTTAAGAGCGGCGCGAATACCGGCGGTGTAGCCACCCGGGCCGCCGCCGATTATGATGATATTGAACTTTTCGATAGTCACACTCCTGTTAACTGATACAACGCAGGTCGCCAATAAAGGGTTTCCGCAAACCTCTGGCAAGGTAAAGAGGATAAAAAGAAACCGGCCGCGATGTTCTGTCGCGACCGGTTGAATAATCAAGTAGCTGATTCGTTTGTAATCAATTACCAGCAGAGACTGTGATGACCGCTTTGGCACTGTCCCAACATACCTCATCATCGGCGAATGTACCTTCTGACAATCCAAAGTAGTTGAACTTCCCATCTTTTACTAAGTTCTTGAGTGCGGTGAGGTTTTTAACAAACCCGAGTGATTCACCGTAAGTGACGTGTACTGAATCTCCCGCCCCCACGGTCAAGCCACCAAAAACTTCTGTAGCGTTATCTTTGATCGCCTGAATCGACGAAGTATCGATTGTCGCCGTGTGCCCGCTTAACCAAACGGTAAATGTCGCGGAATCCGAAGAAGAGTTCGTGATCCAAAAATCGAACCCAACGGCATCGATAAAGTCGATTTTGTCCTTGTGGTCATTCCACTCAGATTCTGCGGTCAGGTCAACGTGGTAATAATAGAAGTGTTTCGCCGCAGTAAAGCAGTGATCATCCAGATCGGCGATAACGACAAATGTTCCGGAGACAAGACAGCCAACCATCACCAGAAGAGAGGCGGCAATGACCGCCGGGATTCCAAATCGTTTCAGTATGTTTTTCATGTTGTCATCTCTCCTTTACATGCCCAGAAAGAGGGTTGCGCCCGCAGTAAGCGTGGCTGATTTTTTGGAGCCGCCATCTTTTTGGGGGATGACATTCAGTTTTCCACGAGCATCAATCGAGAATGTCGGACCGAAGCCGATGTCAAAGCCGAAACCGCCGGAGAAACCAAGACGCGTTTCGTCGACAGCGACTTTATTAGTTTCATCCGGCTTGGTGCTGAAAAATCCGGCGCCAAGAATGAAATAGGGCTTCAGTCCCGGGCCGCCCATTGGCGCGCCAAACAAGGCGTCGACGCCATAGGAATTGACTTTCGATCCTTTGAACTCGCCGCCAATAAGACCATCAATCGCCTTGTCGCCGTACTTGACAAAGCTCAGATACGGTTCGATGACGAAAAGTGGAATTGCTTTAAGACGCGCTTTGAGGCCAAAAGCAGTGCCGTTGTCCTGATCATCCTGCACGAGCGGAATTGCGAGGCCGCCAAATGCGCCGACGCCGACTCCGGCCGAGAGAGAGCTTACAGCAATCATCATCACCGCAAGCAGGAGAAAAATTCGTTTCATGATATCCTCCGTAGAGACGGGTTATTAGTTTGTACAGGCCTATGTAAATGCCGCGGCGGATTCCTGTCAACGAAAAACCGGTTTGGTGAGTAAGCTATTTTGTGAAAAAAAACTTGCGCCAAGATAAAAAATCTCTTGACAGGGTAAAATTTTTCAGTATCATTGGCCGGTTTTATTAAACAATAAAGTCTTGTTTATTAAACTTTCGGCAGGAAAAGCCGTAGTAGAGAAAAGAGACCTTCAGAGCGGTGACGCGCTCTGAGGACAGAAAAAGAAGACGGCTCATAAGAGCAAGACAACGCCAAGAAACGATGTCTGAAGAGAGGTACACGTCCGAAATTGAAGATGAATCTTAACATTGGTCGGAAAGTGCGCGCACTGCGGCTGGGCTCCAACCTGACTCAGGAAGAGCTGGCTAACCGAGCGCGGCTGACCAAAGGGTTTATCTCTCAGTTGGAGAATGACCAGACCTCTATCTCAGTAGACTCGCTGGCGGATATTCTCGACGCCCTTGGCGTCACTCTCAACGAATTTTTTACCGATTCCACCGAAACCCAGGTTGTCTTTCGCCCCGCCGAACGCGTGGCGGTCGAAGATACCGGTGTGCACAAGTTCGAAATACTTGTTCCCGGCTCAACCAACAACGTCATGGATCCGGTGATGATAGAACTCGGCCCGGGGGATGCTCTTGCAAAACGAGGCCCACGACCGGGAGAGCAGTTCGGTTTCGTTCTGAAGGGGACAGCCACTTTGAAGCTGAACAAGAAGACTTATAAAATACCGCGGCAACACTGCTTTTATTTTACCGCAGATCAGCCGCATCAGATATGCAATGTAAGCGACGGCACGGTGTCCCTGTTATTGGTCACTTCGCCGCCGCAGATGTAATATTCACCGTTTACTTCTCGAAGGAGGAAGGTACACGTGAAGATTCTTGGAAGACATTTACTGGTTGAGTACTGTGAGTGTGACAAGGGGATGCTTGATAACATCGCCATGCTCGAGACTCACATGAAAGATGCCGTCCGTGCTTCAGGCGCGACCATCGTCCAGTCCGTGTTTCATCGGTACAATCCTCAGGGCGTCTCCGGAGTGATTGTGATCGCCGAATCTCACCTTTCGATTCACACGTGGCCGGAATATGGCTACGCGGCAGTTGATTTTTTCACCTGCGGCTCGAGTGTGGATCCATACAAGGCCTTTGCCTACATGAAATCAGCCCTGAGCAGTAAGGAAAGCCAGGTGACTGAAGTGAACCGCGGTATGCCGTCCGACGAAGTCGATGAGGTTATCGCCCACAAGAACGTTACGCCGATCTATCGACCGGCGGCGAGCAACATGTAAGGAGGCCCGTTGTGACCTTGAATGTAACCTCTGCATTTGATCGTGGCTCCCAAGCGGGCGGACAAACCGCTCTGGGTGGCCTGACCCCTGAAAAAATCCGGTACCACTTCGAGCGTACCGATCTTGAGACGCCGTTTCTGACCCTGAACCGGTCGGAAATCGGTCGTCAATACGACCTCTTGAAGGCCGCTCTGCCGCGTGTGGATATCCATTACACGGTGAAGCCGAATATTCACGATGTCATTATCTCCGAAGTCTTCAACCGTGGCGGCAACTATGATGTCTGCTCGGCCGGAGAGATCGAGACAGTGCTGAAAACCGGCATCAATCCGGCGGCCCTTATCCACTCCCACCCGGTCAAATCGATTCCGGAGTTTGATTACGCCGTCTCGCGCGGACTTCAGACATTCGTTATCGATAACCCCGAAGAGGTCAAGAAGCTGACCCGCTATCCCAAGGGACGGGTCAAAGTGATTATCCGTTTCCGCATCGAGACTGAGTCTGTGGCGGTGGTCAACCTGCAGTACAAATATGGCTGTAGCGTCGACGAGGTACTCCCTCTGGCGCGCGCCATCAAGGAAGCCGGTCAGGAATACCATGGACTATGTTTCCATGTCGGCTCACAGTGTCTGTATTCGGACAATTATGTCAAGGCGACGAAAGCCGCCGCGGGGTTGATTCGCGCTCTCGATGAGGCTGGATTCAAAACCCAAGTGCTGGACATTGGCGGCGGTTTCCCTATCGAATACACCGAGCCGGTTCCGGCTATTGGCGATTTTTGTGCGCCGATTCGTCGTGCCCTCGATGAGCATATCAGCCAGGATATTCGCATTATCAGCGAGCCTGGCCGTTTCATCGCTGGCGGACCTGTTACTCTGTGCGCTGGTGTTGTCGGTAAAGCGGTGCGAGACGGCCGCGTATGGTATTATCTCGACGACGGCCTCTACTCGACATTCTCCGGAATGCTCTTTGATCACTGCAACTATCCGGTTGTGACCAACGGCACCGGAACTGATCGTCTCTCGGTTCTTGCCGGACCGACCTGCGATTCGTTTGACGTCATGTATGACGGCATCATTTTGCCGGAGATGAATGTCGGCGACCGCATCCTCTTCGGCGCCACCGGAGCCTATTGCTCGGTGTCGGGTTCGAATTTCAATGCTCTGCGCCGACCTGAGTATCACGTTATTGACTAAAGAAGGAATGATAGAAAGTAGATGAGCACACAGCCCACACATCTTGCCGGTGACCAGTATGTCCAGGCAACCGGTATGGAAGACCTCTGGAATGTCTGGTACAGCGAGCTGAACAACGGCGTCGCCGGACTGACGGTAAAGGTCAATCGAATCATCGAATCGACCGAATCGCCGTTTCAGCGTATTGATGTTCTCGACACCAAACAATATGGCAAGATTCTTGTGCTGTACGGCTCGCTGATGGTTGCCGAGAAGGACAACAACGCCTACAACGAGATGATCTCGCATGTGCCGCTCTTTGCGCACCCGAATCCCAAAAAGGTGCTGATCATCGGCGGCGGTGACTGCGGCGCTCTTACCGAGGTACTCAAGCACCCCGGCGTCGAGCAGTGCACAATGTGCGAAATCGACAAGCTGGTGGTTGATGTTTCGAAGAAACATTTCCCCGAATTGACAAAGGGACTGAACGACCCCCGCGCACGAGTCATCTACGACGACGGCAAGGCGTTTATTGAGAACTCGAATGAGAAGTTCGACGTCGTCATGCTTGATCTTTCCGACCCTATAGGCCCGGCGGTTGAGCTTTTTCAGAAGAGCTTCTATGAAACCGTCTTTTCAAAGCTGAATGATGACGGCA
>JBBTMW010000150.1:0-8201 GCA_038067995.1 Candidatus Zixiibacteriota bacterium | reverse complement strand
TGCCGGCCGTGCCCACGAACAGGGTCCGATCGAACACGGCCATGCCCACGATGGCGCTGAATCACACGGCGACCCGCACATTTATTTATCGCCCATCCTTCTCAAGATTCAGGCGCATACAGTCTTTGACTGCCTGAGTCGACTTCTACCGAATAAGCAAATTGAACTGACAACAAACCGCGATCGGCTTTTCTCACAGCTCGACTCGCTCGACAGCGCAATCCGAACCATCCTCGCTCCATACAATGGCGATACCATCCTTGTCTACCACTCGGCCTTCGGCTATTTCGCCGATGACTACGGCCTTGTGCAACTGGCTGTGGAATCAGAAGGAAAAGAGCCAGGCGCGAAGGATTTGGGAGAACTAATAGAATTGGCGCAACGACTTCATGTACGCACCATATTCGTCCAGCCACAGTATTCGGCAAAAAGCGCCGAGACTCTGGCGGAGGCAATCGGAGCCAGGGTGCAGAATCTTGATCCCCTTCGCGAGGATGTAATTCAGAACCTGAGAGAGATTGCCCTCGCTTTGCAAAGTGAGCTGGCCACAAGGCGTTCTAAGAGCCGGAAGGAATCCAATGTTGAATAGGCTCGTGTTTCATAGTAATCCCATTGCCAATCGCTATTGCAATGGACGAAACCTACTGCTGACTTGCTGGTGGATAAGACTGGATTCCCGCCTTCGCGGGAATGACAGAGGGGGCGGGAATGAGATGGAGGGGGGGAATGACAGACAGAATAGATTCGCCAATGAGATGGAGGGCGGGAATGACAGTTGTCACGGGATTGACAGACATTCGATACTCGCCAGAGCACACCATTCCAACAAGCAAGAAAGGGTGCATTGATGTCGTCGCCGGTTATCACATTCAGCAATGTCTCTTTTCGATATGGCGAAAGAGTAATTTTGGAACGAGTCAATGTTTCGATTGAAGAACGGGAATTCATCTGGGTCGTCGGACCCAATGGCGGTGGCAAGAGCACCCTTCTCAGGCTCATTCTCGGTTTGCTCGAACCGGCAGAAGGCGAGGTAACAGTATTGGATCGACCGCCGAAAGAAATGTCGCATCGGGTTGGCTACATGCCGCAGAATACAAGTCTCGATATACGGTTCCCCGTGACCGTTCTCGATGTCGTTCTCATGGGGTGTCTTAAGCCCCGCCTTTGGCGGGGCGGCGGTCCCTGGTCGAAAGCAGACAAAGAGTCAGCTGAACGCGCCCTGAAGGAGGTCGATCTCTGGAGCGAGCGTCACCGGCCGTTTTCGGCTCTTTCGGGCGGACAGCAAAGAAGGATGCTTATAGCGAGGTCGCTTGCGAGCGAACCGACAATCCTATTGCTCGATGAACCGACCGCGAATCTGGATTTGCTTGTGGAAAAAGATTTGCAGGGGCTTCTGCGCGAACTGAACAAGCGACTCACGCTGGTGATGGTATCCCACGACCCGGCCTTTGTATCGGACTTCGTGAAGAAAGTTCTGTGTGTCAATAGAAGCGTCCATTTTCATCCCACCGGCGAAATCACGACCGACACGATGCACGACATTCTTGGTGACCGGCTCAAAGTGGTCCGTCATGACCAACATGTAGAGGAGAAGAAATCATGACCGACTTTCTTCAGGCTGTATTCACATACAGCTTTCTGCAGTTTGCCCTTCTCGGAGGGGTGCTGGCCTCCATTGCCTGCGGTGTGGTGGGGACATGGGTGGTGGCGAGACGAATCACCTATATCGCCGGAGGGATTGCCCACACTGTTCTCGGCGGACTCGGGTTGGCGCACTGGATTCGTGTCACCTGGGATGTGAGCTGGTTACATCCGGTATATGGCGCGGTGGTGGCGGCAATTGTCTCGGCGATCATAATCGGTTTTGTCAGTCTCAAGGCGCGGCACCGCGAGGACACCGTGATAGGGGCGTTGTGGGCGGTGGGGATGGCGGTCGGAATCATTTGTATTGCGGCCACGCCGGGATACAATCAGGATTTGATGACCTATCTTTTTGGAAATATTCTCTTTTTATCGCCCTCTGACATCGTGATGATTCTGCTCCTTGATGTTATCGTGGTGGGAACCGGGATGTATCTCTACAACCAGTTTACGGCGGTCTGTTTTGATCAGGAGTATGCCCGGGTGCGTGGGTTGAATGTCGACGTGCTCTATATCGCTCTCTTGTGCCTCACCGCTCTCACCGTTGTCATTCTTACGACCATCGTAGGGATCATTCTGGTGATTGCGTTGTTGACTCTGCCTGTTGCGACGGTCTCGCCGTTTTGCAAAACGCTCAAGAGAACCATGCTCTGGTCGATTGTGATTTCATCCTTTTGTATTTTGATTGGTATCGCGGTAAGTTATTCCCCCAATCTTCCGGCCGGGGCGAGTATCATTCTTGTTTGCGGGGCATTCTATTTCGGGTCATTGCTCTTGTCGCGGTATTCGACGGCGGCGCGGTGAGGGTGTGAAACTTTAGCGTCGTCCAGCCGACCCCTTGGGGTCGGTTATGATGCCAGTGCTGACGCGTCCTAAGGGGATCGTTGAAAAAACCATTACGCTATGTCGTGTCGAGCGGAGTCGAGACACGGTATCCGGCCAATCATGCTAACTGTTTGAAAGATAACGCATCTCGTCTCCGCTCGATGCGACGCGTTGCGATTGCATTTCAATTATTTCGTAATTCTGCCACTTTTTCAACGAATCTCAAGGGGGCGCGTTGGTCATCAAAGGCTGGTCACCGAACCATCCCTCTGCATATCCATCAATGATGGTTGTGGTAGTGCAACATGAATGAGGCTTTGCCTACCTGGATCGAATCCACAATGCGGTCGGTCGAGGTATCGAGTACATAGACCTTTCCCTGGCCGTTATTGATATTCACGCACGACACATAGGCGCGTGAGCCATCATCGGATACATCAACCGCGAATGCCCACGGTGTCCCCACCGGAATATCGGCTGTCCACTTTCGTGTTTCGACATCAACGGCAACAACGGAATTGGCGCGGTAAGTGGCGACATATAGCTTCTTCCCATCCGGAGTCAATTTCAATTGCGCCGGACCTTCATATTCAAGATACCCGCCAGCAACTGGAATATCGATTTTGCCAACATATTGGGCGGGAGATGTCGTGATATCAAAGATTCGCACCTGTCTTCCCTTGGGGCAGGCGACATAGAGAAGAGAGTCATTCTTGTCGATGGCCAGCCCGAATGGCCGCTGAGTGAGAGTGTCTCCCGATCCTTCGAAAGGATTGGTCGGATCGACATCGATGATATCGATTTGGAATGTCTCGGTATTGATAACGGTGATATTATCACTGCTATAGCTGGCGGCGATGACCTGTTTGCCGTCGTGGGTGATTTTGATATCGTGGGAGCGAATCCCCGTCTGAAGGGTGGAATCGATGAGGGTCATGTTTGTCAGATTGACACGATAAATAAATGAATTTGTCGTTTGGCTGACGTCGTAGTTGGTGATGAAACCAGTATCGCCGGTGGCGCTCACCGCTATGGCCGTCGGCAAAACCCCCGCGATTCCCTTAAGCGTATCAACAAAGCTGTTGTCGGCGATATTGAACTTGGCAACCCGTCCGGGTGCAAAGCGGCTCACGACATAGAAAAAGTCATGGTTCGGGGAGAACTCCATATGGTGTGGCTGAGGAACTACTGTATGCACCGAATCGATGCGAGTGAGCGTGGCGGCGTCGTAGACATACAGCGTCGAATCATTCTGGTTAAGGACATAAAGTGATCCTGTCGGACCATCGTTTTTGGGGGCAACAGAGGAACTGTTACAGCCGCCGAGCGCGACGATCAGGGTCGTCAATGCCACTGCGGTTATCATCAGAGAGATTACAACTGTCTGTCGCATATCAAGAATCCTTCCTAAGAATATGTCCGTTTGGCTCAAAGCCGCAGGACCTTTTGAAACATCTTCCGATGCACAATATGCTCTCGCAAATGTCACTCCAGCGAATGCTGGAGTCCATCTTAACTCCTTGCAAGACTAGACTGGATGCCAGCCTTCGCTGGCATGACAGCAACGAGGATACCGTCAAAAAACACTTTTTCAACAACCCCGTAGGGTGGGTAACTCATAGTTAAGAGGAAGTAAAGATGGATTCCCGCCTTCGCGGGAATGACATATGGGGCGCGGGAATGACAAAGATGAGAGTATAGCTAAGGCATTTATGTTCAACACTTCTTAAAGGTAGCATTTCAGACAAAAAGGTCAAGTGCGTCGGTTTTTCGATTTGGGAGACGCTGTAAGCAGTCAAGAGAGAATCAGCGGCAATGTGCCTACGGGCAAGCGGGCGGGGCCACCCCCCCTTTGAACATGTAATTCACAAGGTAAGTGATATCGATGACGTTGATTGTGGCGTCACCATTGATGCTTCCCTCGAGACGACAAGGGGGTACTTTGCCTCCCAGGAAGAGATATTGAACGAGGAAAGTCAGGTCGACAATATTGATTGATTCGTTTGGGTCGCCATTGGCGTTCCCCCGAATCCCCACACAACAGCCAACCGTATCGCGCCAGAAGTTTATGCCTCCATCGTCTTCACCAACGAAGATATCGGCATCGTCGTCATTGTCGATATCAGCAAATTGCGCCGCAAGGCGGTAGCCGTCATCGTGGACCTGCAAGGTGTCGCTTGACAGTAGCATTGTGTTCGAATCCGGAAAGACGCCTGTCGAGGCCGTGTTGAGGTAGATGTTCAACCCTGACTGCCTCAACCCGACGACGAGATCGGGCTTTCCGTCTCGGTTCCAGTCGAATATCTCTGGTATGGTGAACTCGCGCTGAACTTTGTTAAGTAGTGAGGCGGTTTGCAACTGAAAGATGGGTGCGCCAACGGCGCCGACATTTTTGTACAGAAGAATATTCGCGAAGCTGTTAAAATCCCACTCTCCGACAACCAGATCGAAGAGGCCGTCGCCGTTGAAATCAGCGACACGGGGAGTTGCCAGTTGGTCAACTTTAGGAATATCGATGGTGTCGAAAAGAACAGGATTGAAGACAGTCACCGATCCATCATTGCGGTAATACTGGATACGTCCCGAATAAATGCCGAGGAGCATGTCGAGGTCGCCGTCGTTGTCGTAGTCAACAATTTCGGGAGCCGCCGCTGAACCGCCATCAATGCCATTGAAGAAATTAGATTCAAGCGTCATCGCCGGTGAGGATTTAGTGCCGGTATTGCGGAAGAGACTCAATCTGCCATCGCCGCCGCCTACGAGCAAATCCAAGTCACCATCCTTATCAAGATCAGCAAGGCATGGCACCGCGCTGGAGCCGAGATCAATGTTCGGCAAATAGTTTGATGTCTCCAGAGAAAATGATGCCAAGGCCTGATTGCCGAGATTGCGGTAAAAGCAGAGGTTATTAATCTCTGCGAAATTGGCGACGCCGATGAGGAGGTCGAGGTCACTGTCGCCGTCGAGATCAGCAAATGTCGGGTGGTTGAAGCCAAGAGTGGGAGCGTTGAGATAATTAGTCGTGTTGAGGGTGAGGTCTGAAAGGGTGTCGGCGCCGAGATTGTCGAACAGATACATGTTCATATTGAATATGTCTCCCCAAAATAGATCCTGATCGGCGTCGGAATCGATATCGACAAAGCGAATATTGCTAAAGCCGTGATTGGGATTCTCCACTGATGCCGCCATCGGCCCGCTTGGGAAGGCGATGATACTGTCATAGAAGTCCGTGACTTTGTTCCAGATGGGAGACAGCGCGGTGCCGGAGTTTTCCCAAAAGACAAGATTGCCACCGGTGTTGCCGTAGAAGAAATCGTCGTCGCCGTCACCATCGAGATCAACAAAAGCCGGGGTGCAATTCAACTCGACCTGAAAATCACCGTACTGTGAGTCCATTTCGGTGAATGCGAAGGTGTGCGGTCCAGCGCCATTGTTACGCCAGAAACGGACATACCCTGTGCCTGCATCCGAAAAAATATCCCAGTCCAGATCGAGATCGATATCAACGAGAGTATTGAATGTCGCCAGCTTGAGTCCGCCGACACGGGAGTCGACCGAAGTCCAGACTGGGGCAATGCTTGTGCCGGTGTTCTTAAGATAGACCAAATTCCCAGGAGCCTGCGATATGAGCAGGTCAGTGAGGCCATCAAGGTCAAAATCTATCAGATTCGGCTTGGGGTCATTCAGTCCGCCGAAAAAGGGATAGGTCAGGGTCTGGCTGGAAACCGTGACGGCAAAGGGATTGACCTCTTTTGTAAAGCGCGTCTCGGCATTGATAGTCCCCACAACGCAGGGGATTATGATGAGGCCGAGGATATGTCGCACCGTTCTTTTCATTGTCGTAAGAGATACTATCGGTTGTTATGGAGTTCGTTCTACCCCCGTTTGAGGAGCAGATCGGGGATATGCCTCGAACAATATAACAGTTTCCGAGAATTATGCGACGCATTTTCTGCTGACGAAATGTTTGCCGCCCACGCCAGGAAAAGATGGCGGGTCTGAAGACAAACCCGCCCTACCTTAGGAGAAGAATCTTTGTTTTGTAGGGCGGGTCCGTCCTCGAACCCGCCAATTGAAACTGGATTCCCGCCTTCGCGGGAATGATAGAAACACGGCAGTAGCAAAAGCGCCGATCTCACAACTGTACCTCCCCCAAAACAAAAGGCCACCTGCGGATATCGCAGATGGCCCATCAAAAAGATCAATGAAATAGATTACGGTTTGACGACGATCTTGCCGCGATAAGGTGTTCCGGCCACAGCCCATGTATAAACGCCTATGGCAACCCCATGACCGGCGGCGTTGGCGCCATCCCAGACGTAGTCGCCACTGACGCCATTCGCCACAAGAACAGTCTCACCTGAAACCGTTTGGATCAACAGATCCACAGCGGTAGAACCAAGATGGAATGTCACCGTTTCTCCCTCACGAAACCTCACCGGGTTCGGGTAGGCATAGACCTGCTCGTCTACCACGAAGTTTGACACCGCCGAATAGGGATAGTCATCGGCGCGAACCCTCCAGTAGTAGATAGTGTCCGACTGGAGAGGATTCCCAACCTGCCACTCAGTCGTTTCACCATCCTGTTGGGGAATGGCGGGCGATAATGCTACGACATTCGTGAAGTCGGTATCGGAGGATACTTCAAAAAAGTAATCGTGCGCTCCGGGTTCAGTAATATTAGTCGCCGTAAGAGTCGGCTTGCCGTTCTTGACTCGATCGCCATTACGGGGAGTGCCAGTTTTGGCGTGGGTGGAGTTGCCACCGGTCGATAGGTCAGAATACTTGAACCAGGTAGAGGTCGAATAAGCCGATGTGTCGGTTCCGTCGGTGGCAAAGGCTGTCCAGTAATAACGGTTGCCGTCAACAGGAGTGAGGGAAAGGGTGACCGTTGTCTGATTGTTTAATCCTTCAACCACACCATGCTTGGCTTCCAAGAGAGCGGTGAGGCCCGCATCAGAATAGACAAAGAAGCTATAGGTGAGTTGGTCACCGTCGGCGTCAATACTGTTAGTCACGGTCAGATCAATCGGAGTAGTTACGATGGTTGAATTGCCAGATGGGTCGGCATTTATCGGCGCGCTCGGCGGGTTGTTGGCGCCTCCTGCAAGAAGGATTGAGAACGAGGTCTTTGCCGTCCAGGGCGAATACGACGATCCGTCAAAACAGAGGGCGCTCCACTGATAGGTTGTGCTGTCGTTGAGCGCCAATGAGACAGTCCATCTCGTCAACGATGATCCTTGAGAAATACCGCTCACTGACGTAACCAAAGTCTGACCGCTGGCATCATAGATTTCGAATTGGTAGGTCAGGGCATCCCCATTCGGATCGGATCCATTTGACACGACCATTTCGGGGGTTAGGGATGCGACGACGGCATTGGTGGAAGGCGAAACCCGCCCCGGGGCCGATGGCGCTGAATTGGTGGTCACGAGAATGCGGAATGAACGCGTTGAGCTAAAAGCCGAGTTGCTGATGCCATCGGCGGCACGCACGCGCCAGTAGTAAAGAGTGTTGTTCAACAGCGATGTCGAGGTCGTCCAGCTGATCTGCGCCCCCGAACCGGAGACGGTTGCCGTGGCGGCGATAGTCGAAAAGCTCGAGACCGTCGATATCTGGAAAAGATAGTTCAGCGAGTTGCCGTCGGGGTCGGTGGAAGCATTGACGACGAGAGTGGGCTTCAATGTTGCAAGCGTATCAGCATTAACCGGAGCGACAAGAGTAGGCGTTGAAGG
>JBBTMW010000149.1:0-8244 GCA_038067995.1 Candidatus Zixiibacteriota bacterium | reverse complement strand
TTCGAAACCATTCAACTCGCACTCATTACGCCGGACTACATCAGCTTGAAATTCTCGTGAACGGGATTCAATTTCAGAGCGTCATGCTTACACTTACAGAGAAAGTGTGAGGCCATTGCGCAGTATCACTCGAATTCGTGACAGCCAACACAGAGTGCGGTCTGTGATTCTGCTATGACAAGGCGATGACGATTATTCGCCGTCAGATCATGGCATGTCAGGCATTCCAACTTGGAATCGACCAAGCGCAGACGGCTGTCGATGCTATGGCGTATTCGTACACCATCGCGCATAGGTGTCCCCCGAACGGCAACGCCGTAGGGATGATCGATGCGATCATCAAATTGTGGCGTAGTGATGCCGCTCTTACTTTCTATTTGAGCTGTTCCATGTTGTGAATGGCACGCAAGACAGACCGCCGATGGTCCCGCTTTTATCTGTGACATCCACCCACTATGTACAATCTCCGCCGCCTGACGATGTCCCGGGGACAGTTTGTCTAATCTACTTCCAGACTGATGACAAAGGACACAGACCGCATCTCGCTGTAGTGAGCTTTTCCCCATTGAAAAGATCAGAGAATCGGTGTGCAGAAGATCGCGCTTATGGAAAAAGTGGCATTCCCGGCAATCGCGCCCTTTGTTTTCATGGAATCCAAGCGGGAAAGTGGTTTGCGCCTTGGCAGAAAGGGAGGCCATATGGCAGGAGCGGCATTCGGCCTCCTGGTTTGGCAGTTTGAACGATTCCTCAGATGTGGAAGCGACAAAGAGATGGCAACGGCCACAGTCGACCGACTCATGCGCCGACACCGGACGACTTTCCATCCACTCACTGGGGGACTCTGCGATCCCCATCACGGCGAAGATTACCGAGCCGCCCACGACCAGCCGTCCAAAGACACGTCCAATTGACATAGTTCATAGTATCGGCGCGGACTATGCCTGTCCTCTCCACATAGCTTGCTGGACGCTGGATGTTCACAAATCTGCTCATCCTAAGGCCAAAAACCGGACTTCCTCAGCCCTGATTTCACCTTGAGATCGTAAAAAAATGGTCGACAATATGAATAGAAATGTAGAATATTCTACGAAACTATGAAGAAACTAGCATTTGCAGGTCAGAGCCTGACGGTTCAGACCAAGATGATAATCTTGTCGGCGGTGGTACTCGTCACTGTAGCCATTCACTATGGCTGGCCGCTGATGGCAGTTTTTGGCCATACTTCCTGGGGGCACGCCCTCCATAGCCGTTTCTGCTATATCCCAATTGCGATAGCGGCCGCCTGGTTTGGCCTACGCGGGGGAGTTCTTGCGGCCACCGCTATATCACTCTTGGTAGTTCCTTATCTCTTTGGGTTAGGCTCTCATTCCGCCGATCTCTCAAATGAGTTTGTTGAAATTATCTTCTATTACGCCATTGGTATTCTCATCGGTGCGTTGATCGACAGGGAATTGCGCGTTCGTCGGCAACAGGAGGAGACGCAATTACAGCTTGAGCGAAGCCAGCGATTGTCGCTGGTCGGCCAGATGGCTGCCGGAGTGGCTCATGAAATCAAGAATCCGCTGGCATCCATTAAGGGGGCGATGGAGATCATGACCGATGATACCGTGTCGGAGTCAGATCGCGTGGAGTTCCGCGAGGTCATGAACCGCGAGATAAAACGGATTGATGGCACGGTAATGGATTTTTTGGCATTTGCCCGACCGCGCGAAGCCAACATGCAGAAGATCGATCTCTCGTCAGCGCTTGAGCAGGCAGTGCGGCAAGTCAGCCCGAAAGTAACTTCATCGGGAATGTCCATTACCACGCACATTGCTCCGGCAGTAACAATCATCGGCGACGCCGAGAAACTGCATCAGGCGTTTGCAAATCTAATTCTTAACTCAGTCGAGGCCTCCGTCTCTGGCGCGCGAATTGATGTCGCGCTGACCTCCAATGACCACGAGGCCAGTATCACTCTGCGCGACTATGGATGTGGCATTCCACCAACCCATCTTGGGCGTATCTTCGAGCCATTTTTCTCCACCAAAGCAAGCGGCACCGGACTTGGTCTTGCCATTGTGAAATCAATTATCGAAGCGCACAACGGGTCGATCGCCGTGACAAGCAAACCCGAAATCAGCACGACCTTTGCCATCACCTTGCCGCTAGCAGGGGGAACCAGGTGAGCGCGCGCATTCTTCTTGCCGACGACGACGATGCTTTGCGAAAAGTTATCCAGTTCAAGCTCAAGAAGAAGGGATATGAAGTTGTCTCTGTTGCCGATGGCGAAGAAGCTATCTCGGCCTTGCGAGGAGCACGGTTTGATCTGATAATATCCGATATGAAAATGCCGCGCCTCGGCGGTATTGAGCTTCTTGAGCAGGCCAAAAAAATTCAAACCGATATCGAGGTGATATTGATGACCGCCTATGCCGACGTCTCGCAAGCCGTTAAGGCTGTCAAGCTCGGAGCCTTCGATTACCTCACCAAACCCTTCGATGATGACCAGCTGTTCCTCGCCATTGGCAAAGCCGGGCGGGTGGCCACTCTTGAGCGGGAGAATCAACTTTTGCGAAAGCAGATCGCCGTTGACGGCGAGACAGAAATGTTGGGGGTTTCAAAAGAATTTAAAGCGCTGATGGCCCTTGTCGAGAAAGTCGCGCCATCGGATGCCACTCTTCTAATTACCGGCGAATCCGGAACAGGAAAAGAACTCGTCGCACGTTTGGTGCACCGCAAAAGCGGACGCAGGGAAAAGCCCTTTGTCGCGATCAACTGCGCCGCCATTCCCCGCGAACTTCTCGAATCGGAATTATTCGGCCATGTCAAAGGGGCATTCACGGGAGCGATAAAAGACAAGCGGGGGAGGTGTGAGCTTGCCGATGGGGGCACCCTTCTTCTCGATGAAGTCAGCGAACTCTCGATTGACCTGCAAGCCAAGCTGTTGCGCGTCATTCAGGAACGCGTAGTAGAGCCGGTTGGTTCAGAGCAGAGAATCGAAATCGACGTGCGATTACTGGCGGCAAGCAATGTTGATTTGAAGAAACGTGTGGCCGAAGGAAGCTTCCGTGAAGACCTGTACTACCGCTTGAATGTCATTCCCATCCATGTGCCGCCGCTTCGCAATCGAGCTGGCGATATTCCACTCTTGGTGCGGCGGTTCTTGTCGCGCTTTGCTCCCAATGAGTCGGTGGAAATGTCTCCGCAACTGATGTTCCGCCTTCAAAGCTATAGCTGGCCCGGCAACATTCGCGAGCTGGAAAATCTTATCGAGCGCATGTCAATACTGCGAACCGGTAACCATCTCGATCTGGGCGATCTCCCGCCTGATTTTGGCATCGCGGTGCAATTGTCGCAGTCAGCGATGCCTGGTGATGAGCCTTTGGTATCATCGTATTCTCATAGTGATACTGAATCGCGGCCCACGGCCTCTCTCACTTATCACGAAGCCGAGAAGAAGATTGTTCTTGGTGCCCTTCAGCGATCCGGGTGGAATAGAAGTAAAGCGGCAAGGCTCCTCAAAATCCCCCGGCATGTTCTACTTTATCGAATGAAGCGATATGACATCGCTGAGCCAACTTGAGCGGAGACATAAAAATAGATAATATTATCCATCAGTGGAGATAAATGACCATTTTCGGAATATGCCATACTGGCGGATTATTCTATGTGGCTATATAACAACGAGTTACATATTTGGCACGTCTCGTGCTTTACGAAGAACATGCAGATGAAATTACAGCGTGGAATTGCGATACTCGCCCTCTTTTGTCCGTTAGTTTTTGAGTCGGTCTCGGCTGACACGCTGAGTCTCGAAACAGTGCTCAATAACACTTCCATCTCAAATTCGATGGCTCTTTCGGCGCGCCTAATGGAAAAATCAGCGCACGAGAATGCCAAATCTGTTGGCAAATATTCCGACCCGATGCTGATGCTCGGTATCGAGAATCTTCCGACGAGCGGCGATTTCGACGAGGATGCGATGACAATGCGTTCAATCGGTTTCTCATGGGCGTTTCCCTATTCGGGTGAACACAGGCTACTCCGGGAGGCGGCCAATCAGGAGGCGGAAGGGGCAACCTATACGCGCATCGCCGAAGAGCTTTCAATAGCAAGAACGGCTGGCTATCAGTTTGCCGAAGTGCGCTATCTCCAGACCGAATTGTCACTCATGCAGACGCAACTCGAGTTGGCCACTATGGTTCTCTCCACGGCCAATGCGCGTTACAAATCGAATCAAGGCGGACAGGACGAAGTCATCATGGCGCAGAATGACGTATGGCGGATGGAGGCCGAGGTCACATCAGCCAAGCAGATGCTCAGCGAAGAGTGGCGCATGCTCTCCGCGATGACAACCTCCGACCCCACGCGCGGCGAGTCAGCGCCGACACTTCTTGACCCTCACCTTGATACCATTCCAGTCGCCGTGGATGCATGGATTCGTGAGGCTGATTCGGCCAATCCCCGTCTTCGTCAATTGTCGGCGCGAGCTGAGGCATCGCGACTCACCGCCCGAGCATCCGGAAGGATGAAATGGCCGATGCTGACATTGGGAACCGAGTATGGCTTTCGCGCCGGTTACGACATGGGAGCAGACGGAATGACCGGCAAACGTGGCGACATGATGTCGTTTCGCGCCGATATCTCCCTGCCGATTTTCTCTAAGAAAAAAAACAGCCAGATGGAAAAGGCCATGATTAGCATGGTCGGCGCATACGGCGCAGACAGCGCCCAGACAGCGCGAGACCTGCATGCGCGGATCCGATCCCTCTATGACAGGGCGAAACAGCTTATTGATCAGACTCGCACCTATCGCGACAGGGTAATCCCCTCAGGGCATGATCTTGTCCGGGTCGGATTGAGCGGCTACTCATCGGGGCGCGTGTCGCTCGTCTCCGTGCTTGCTTACATACAATCGAGTCTCAGCGACCAGATAGCGCTTGCCCGAATCGAGAAAGAACTTACCCAAACGATCCTCGGCGCCCGCGAGTTAACGGGAACGCTGATTATCGGCGGATTAATGACCGCCAAATAGCAACAAGGAAGGAATCTATATGTCACCTCAAGACGAACATTTTGAAGAGCCACACAGCCCCCTTCCCGAAGGGGAAGAAGCTCCACCGCCGCATGTCAAAAAAATGGCTATTGTGCGATGGGTATTGCTTGGTGGATTGTCCCTTTTTGCCCTCATCATGGTTCTTGGCGCCTTTGGTTTGACCCCCTGGTCGTCAGAGAGCGGTGGGTCGACACAATATCACTGTCCGATGCATCCCACCTATGTCAGTAATCAGCCGGGAGATTGTCCAATTTGTGGCATGAGTCTGGTGCCCATCGACCAGAGTGGAGCAGAGTCACGCAAACAAGAGACATCGACAGAGGTCTCCGTATCTGTGACTGCCCAGCCCGGCCAGTATACCTGCCCGATGCACCCCGAGGTGATTTCCGACACCATGGGGCAATGCCCAAAGTGCGGGATGAATCTCGAACAGGTACCGAAAGCCAAGCCAGGTCAATATGTCTGTCCGATGCACCCCGAGGTCATTTCAGATACCGCTGGTCGATGCCCCAAGTGCAACATGTTCCTTGAACAGGTTGCGATTGAATCTCAGAGCTACACCTGCCCGATGCACCCCGAAGTCGTGTCAGACAACCCCGGCGCCTGCCCCAAGTGCGGGATGGATCTGGTAAAAAAGGAAGAGACATCGTCTCTTCCTTCATCTTCATCAGCAACCGATGCTCCTGCTGAGCATGCCGCGATGTCCAATGTCCCCGGACTTGCATCGGTGACTATCGAACCGAACCGTCTTCAACTGATCGGTTTGCGCACCTCGCGTGCAGAGCAATTGGTGATTGGCTCATCCCTGCCTATGGTTGGATATGTCGCCACCAATGAAAAAACAATGTCGGCAGTCAGTCTTCGCAGTTCAGGGTGGGTCAACAAACTGTATGTCAACACTACCGGCCAGCGCATTCAAAAGGGAGCGCCGCTGGTGGAGCTTTACAGCCCCGAAATCGCGCAGGCATGGCGGGAGTATGAATCAGCGCGTGAATCGTCGCAAAAGTCGGCCGTCGATCCCCAGCTTTCAGCCGTGCGGACTGATATGCTTGCGACGGCGAAGCTTCGCCTTGCGCAGCTCGGACTAAGCCAGGAAGAGCTGTCCGGCAGTACCTTCGACGAGGCTTCCTCTACCATAACTCTTCGTAGTCCTGCTACTGGCACAGTGATTGAAAAAAATGTCGTCGAAGGGCAGTACAGTTCCTCCAATCAGCCCCTTTTTGTGATCGCCGATCTCTCAACCATTTGGGTCGTTGCCGATGTCTACGAATCGGATATCGCCCACATCAAGGCAGGTCAAAGCGCCTCCGTCACCTTTAGTTCCCTCAGCAATGTCGTATTTACAGGGCAGGTATCATTTGTCTCTCCTGTCGTTTCCGAAGAAACTCGCACGGCACAGGCTCGCGTAGTGCTCGATAATCCCTCCGGCCAACTTCGCCCCGGGATGTATGCTGAGATAAAGGTGCAAGAGGATTCTCGCGCCACCCTTGCCGTTCCATCCGAAGCCGTGCTTGATGGCGGGGCAGAGCAATATCTATTTGTCGTTCATGATCGCACCCACTTTGAGCCGAGGCTTGTTACTGTCGGCGTCCGCGACGACTCCCACACCGAAATACTCTCCGGTTTGAAAAGCGGTGAGGAAGTCGTCACGAGCGCCAACTTTCTCATCGACTCCGAAAGCCGTCTCAAAGCCGCTATCGCCGGAATGGGGCAGGTCACCGAATCGCACACCGGCCACGGACGATAAAGCAACAGAGAAAGATGAGATAATCATGATTCGTGGCATAATCGATTATTGCGCCCGCAACCGGCTGGTGGTTGTCATTGCGACCCTTTTCGCCGTCGCCGGGTCATGGTATTCCCTCAACAATATTCCCCTCGACGCTATCCCCGATCTTTCTGACACGCAGGTTATTCTCTACACTGAGTGGATGGGTCGATCCCCCGACCTGATAGAAGATCAGGTGACCTACCCGATAGTGTCCGGACTGCTCTCTGCTCCGCGCGTCACGGCTGTTCGCGGTTATTCGATGTTCGGCATGTCATTCGTCTATGTGATCTTCGACGAAGGAACCGATATCTATTGGGCGCGAAGCCGGGTGCTGGAATATCTCAAGCAAATTGAAGGCAAACTGCCATCGGGAGTCACGCCGACAATCGGTCCGGATGCGTCCAGCGTCGGCTGGGTCTTTCAATATGCGCTGGTTGACACCTCGGGCAAGAACGATCTTTCCGACCTGAGGACATTTCAGGATTTCAATCTTCGATATGCTCTTTCGGCCGTTCCTGGAGTGGCCGAGGTTGCCAGTATTGGCGGCTATCAGAAACAATACCAGATCGAAGTTCGCCCCGAACGGCTTCAGGCCTACGGCCTTACCATAGGTGACGTCGCAGGCGCCATCCGCCGGAGCAACGCCGATGTCGGCGGACGTGTCATCGAGATGACTGAGAGGGAATATTTCGTTCGCGGCAAGGGATATATTCAGGATATCTCGTCACTCAAAAAGATTTCGCTTGGCCGAAGCAGTAACGGCACTCCCATCCTACTCGGCAATATCGCCAATGTGACGTTTGGCCCGGAGATCCGTCGCGGGGTGGGAGAGTTCAATGGCATTGGAGAAGCCGTCGGGGGCATCGTCATCATGCGCCACGGCGAAAACGCCCTGCATGTCATCGAGCGGGTCAAAGCCAAGCTGGCCGAGATTCGCCCGTCGTTTCCTGAGGGCGTGGAAGTCGAAATCGTCTACGATCGTTCAGGATTGATTGAACGGGCTATTGACACGCTTAAGCACAGCCTTATCGAGGAGGGAATCGTCGTCGCCCTCGTGATTATTATCTTTCTGCTACATTTTGGAAGCTCCCTCGTGCCTATAATCACTCTTCCGATAGCTGTGGGGCTGTCATTCGTGCCGATGTATTTTCTGGGAATCAACTCGAATATCATGAGTCTTGGAGGAATCGCTATTGCTGTTGGCGCTATGGTGGATGCCGCAATTGTTCTCGTTGAGAATGCTCACAAGAAGTTGGAACATGCTCCCGCAACGGCTAACCGCACCGAGGTTATCATCGCCGCCGCGAAGGAAGTCGGGCCATCGATCTTTTATGCTCTGTTAATTATCACTATCGCCTTTCTGCCGATCTTTGCCCTTACCGGTCAGGGCGGAAGGCTGTTAAAACCCTTGGCCTACACAAAAACATTTGCGATG
>JBBTMW010000148.1:0-6543 GCA_038067995.1 Candidatus Zixiibacteriota bacterium | reverse complement strand
ACGCCATTTAATGCCCCGGTCACCGCTGGTCACTACACCATTGAGTGGGACAGCAATGAGGAGCATAGTCGGCTGGCATCAGGGGTCTATTTTTATCGCCTTCAGATCGGCTCAGAGACCAGCACCAAAAAGATGGTCCTTTTGAAGTAAATGCTACCACTAACGTAACCTGTGGCAAGTTAATAGGTTACATCTACTCTTGACTTTAATCACAAAGAAATACCACAAGAAAACTTGACTTTTCAGGCATTGACTGTATAATTCTAACAATTGAAAGTAGTTTTCATTTGGCAGTAATGATACGAGTCGACAATGCGTGAGTTTCTAAGAACCAAAGGCTTCAAAATGACCCCCCAGCGGGAGCTGATTTTTCGGTCATTTTTCGAGCTTGGCAAGCATGTTTCCGTCGACGAACTCTATGCCAAGGTTCGTACCAAAGACCGCTCAGTCGGCTACGCCACGGTCTGGCGCAACTTGAAATTGATTTGCAAAGTCGGCCTCGCCGAAGAGGTCAATATAGGCGACGGCATTACCCGTTATGACCGGGTGACGAAATTCCCCCATGGCCATCTTTATTGCACCGAATGCAAGAGTTTCACGGAATTTGACGCTCGCGCTCTTGTCGAATCCCTCACCAAGGTGGCCAACAGCAGTCGATTTGAACCCGAATTATTCAAAATAGAAGTCCTTGGCGTATGTGCTCATTGTTCAAAACAGGCCGAGACACGACATCGAAGGCAATCGCACTAAGGAACGATTTATGAAAAACCAGGCATACACTTCAGCACAATTGCAGTCACCGGTTATCTCAATCGGTCTTGATAAAATGACCCCCGGGCAGGAAGGGACTGTGAGCGGCATCAAACCGCATTCACCGTTGTCCCGTCGGCTCTTTGAGATGGGCGTGGTTCCCGGTCGCCATGTGGTGTGCCTGCGAAGCGCTCCGCTACGCGATCCAGTAGCCTTTCAGGTCGGGTCGACCTGCTTATCGCTGAGGCGTTCAGAGGCGTCGCTAGTCTCGGTCGATATCGTTGACTGATAGTCACTTCTGCCGATGAAAAGTAAACCTGCCGTAGTGACCAGCCGAGGCGAGACAACTATCGCCATCTGCGGCAATCCGAACAGTGGCAAGACCACTATCTTCAACGCCATTACCGGCCTAAGCCAAAAGGTTGCCAACTATCCCGGTGTGACCGTAGAGCGGGTCACCGGTCAATTCACTCTTCGCAATCAAACTGAATCATTTACCTTAGTCGATATCCCCGGAGCCTATTCTCTCTCTCCGTTTTCGCCAGATGAGCAAATTGCGGTTGACGCCCTGTCGTCGCAGGGGGCGGGGGAGCCATCGGCGATAATCTGCGTTGTTGACGCCACCCAACTCGAGCGCGGCCTCTACATAGTTCTTCAGCTTCTCCAGTATGAGAAACCTCTTGTTGTCGCACTCACCATGGTCGACCTGCTCGACTCCCGCGGCACAACGATAGATTGCAAACTGCTGTCCTCGGAACTTGGGGGAGTTCCCGTTATTCCCGTTATCGCTCCGAAAGGGAAGGGGATTGAGATTCTCAAGCGTGAGGCCGCGGCGGCGGTGTCGTCAGTGCAGAACGGGATGGTAGCGGTTTTTCCGGATGAAGTGGAAGCGAGTATCGAGACGCTAAGGAAGGTCGGTTCTGGATCCAAATTATCCCGTGGCTATCTCCAGCGAGTTCTCTTCGATCGCAATGGCGCCTCTGAGCGACATTTCCTTACTCTGCATCCCACTGCAAAACCAATCCTTCAAGACTGCCGCTCTCGCATTTCGACTCAATCAGGAGAGCTTTCCCGTGCCGAAACAGAGCCGTTGACTCGTTCGGCCGGTCAGATCGCCACCAAAGTTGTCACGGCGCAATCCAAGCAAGCTACCACCATAACCGAAAAGATAGACCGCTGGCTATTGCATCCGTTGCTGGGTCCTCTCGCTTTGATTGCTGTCATGGCATTCATGTTCCAGTCGATATTTAGCTGGGCGCAACCATTTATGGAGGGGATAGATATAGCCATTGGATGGCTGGGGGCTATGGCAACCAGTTCAATTCCGGTCGGGCCGCTTCATTCCCTTATTGAAGATGGTATCATCGGTGGGGCCGGGGCGGTTCTTGTTTTCATTCCTCAGATAGTCATACTGTTTATCGGCATAGCCATACTTGAAGATTCGGGCTACATAACGAGGGCCGCTTTTATTGTCGATCGCCTCTTTCGCTTCTGCGGGTTGTCAGGAAAATCCTTTATTCCGATGCTGTCGTCATTTGCCTGCGCCGTTCCGGGAATAATGGCTACCCGCACCATCGAGAATCGCTCGCAGAGATTTCTCACTATTCTGGTGGCGCCACTTATGACCTGTTCGGCGCGACTGCCGGTCTACACTATCATGATTTCAGCGTTCATCCCGCTGAAATACTACGGCCCGTTCAATCTGCAGGGATTGACCCTTGCCGCTCTCTATCTTTTGGGAATTGTGGTGGCGGTGATTGTGGCGCTCATTCTCAAGAAAACAATGTTTCGCGCCCAGCAGAGCACCTTTATGATGGAGTTACCTGCCTATCGCATGCCCACCCTTCGGTCGGTGCTGACTCGCGTAGTCAATAGGGTCAAGTCATTCATTGTGCGGGCTGGCACAATTATTCTTGCCATAGCAGTTATCGTTTGGGCGCTCAGTTATTTCCCCCATTCGGATTCAGTCACGGCACTTTGGACAGAAAAGATCGAAGCGGAGAATCTCGCATTTGATTCACAAAAGGAAATGGTCACCGGTGCCACCTATCAGGAATTGGAGCAGACGCATCTCAGCCGCCTGAACGAACTTGCTCACGGTATGGCCGGGGACCATGTGAGAAATTCCTGGTTTGGACGAATTGGACGAGCGATTGAGCCGGTCTTCGAACCGCTGGGGTGGGACTGGCGCATCTCAATGGCGGCTCTGGCGTCATTTCCGGCAAGAGAAGTAGTGATTGCCGTACTCGGGACGACCTTTAATCTCGGCAGTGACGCCAATGAGGATTCGTCACGGCTGACAGACAAACTCCGCGCCGCCAAATGGGATCGCGGCGACAATGCCGGGATGCCCCTGTTTACGCCGGCAGTGGCCTTGTCCATCATGGTATTTTTTGCTCTCTGTTGCCAATGTGGCGCTACGATAGTTACTATTCGACAGGAAACGGCGAGTTGGTGGTATGCCTCCTTCGCCTTTATCTATATGACAACGCTGGCGTGGTTCATGGCGTTTCTGACTTATCGTGTATTCAATGGATTGGGACTTTGATGTCACAAGTCTGGCAAATGGTCATCGTGATTGCGCTGATAGCAGTGGCGGGAGGTTATATCATTCGTGCCATGTTTATTCGCCGTCACAGTCACGGTAGCTGTCGTAACTGTACGGCAGGGATGCAAAGCAGAACTGCAGGAAGTCCAAAGAGCGTCGTCACAAGGGAGCAAAGTCGCCATGATGCGTAATGTCGCGCTCGGACAATTCCAACCGGGCGACACCTGGGTTCATCGTCTCGACACCCGCGCCAAACTGGTTCCGGCGATTTTGATTTCGATTGCATCACTCATTACCGAATCGATGCTCTTCGAGATTTCGATGATCCTCGGTATGTTTACTCTGTTGTTCACCTCCGGACTTGACCGGCGATTGGTGGCGTCGACCCTCAAGCCTGCCTTTTTTCTGGTGATATTTACAGCCGCCTATCATATCGTCTTTTCAAGCGGCCAGACGCCGACACTTTTTGAAGTCTTCGGTTTTGCAGTCACCGAAGGAGCGCTCTGGATGGCGGCCTTTTACAGCCTGCGGTTCATTCTGCTCATAGCCGTTCTTTCCCTTGTCACTCTGACGAGTTCCCCTTCGGACATCGCTGAAGCAGTGACGAGTCCGTTGAGAATTTTTGAAACCATTCGCATGCCCGTCTATGACGCCACCCTTGTGCTCTTCATGGCCTTGCGATTCGTCCCCATTCTTTATGACGAGATCACCGCTATTCGCTACGCCCAGATTGTTCGTGGTATGAGTTTCGCTGGTTCATTCGTGCACCGGATTCGCGCCTCAACCGCTCTGGTGCTTCCGGTCTTTCTGGCGACAATTCGGCGTGCCGATGATCTGGCGCTTGCAATCGAAGCCCGTGGACATGGCACAGTCACCCGCAGGACCTACTATCTTCGCTCCGCTTTCGGCGCGAAAGAGTGGCTGTTCGCATTCCTGTCGGTGGCGTTTGTCGTCGCCATCTATTATCTCACTCTTCCGTATGAGTGATAGAAACATTCGCCTTCTCATTGAATACGACGGCTCTGCCTATGCCGGGTGGCAGGCGCAGGCGGTGGGGCTGGTCACAATTCAAACAACAATTGAAGAAGCCATCTTCAAAGTCACCGGAGAACGAGTACGTATCAGCGGGGCAGGTCGTACCGACGCCGGTGTGCATGCCATCGGTCAGGTCGCCAACTTTGTTTCCTCCCACGATATTGAGCCGCGACGATTTGCGCTGGCCCTAAACTATCACCTCCCCAATGATATTCATATTCGGCAATCAGATGAAGTCCCCGCGAATTTTGATTCGCGCCGGAATGCCACCTTTCGCCGCTATCGATATCTCATAGGGCGGCGGCGCTCGGCGCTCTATCGATCACGCCGTTGGGAATACACGATTGACATCGATTTCGATTGCCTGCAAAGGCTGGCCGGGATGCTTCACGGCGAATATAATTTTGCCTCATTTTGCGTGACGACATCCCGCAAGGAAGACAACACCTGCTGTATCTTGTTTGCTCGATGGTATCAGATAGGTGAGCTATGGAGTTTTGAAATCCGAGCGAATCGGTTTCTGCACGGCATGGTTCGCTCGTTGGTAGGGGGGATGGTTAACGCGGCAACCTGCATTCCTGACGCCAATCCCCGGAACTTGACACCCCAGAGCTTTCAGGATATTTTACAAGGCTCTACGGATGAACGAGTTGTATTCACTGCGCCGGCCCAGGGGCTGTACCTGGTTTCAGTCGGCTACCACGAAGGGATGTCGGAATGAAATTTTTTATCGATTCTGCCAGCATTTCTGAAGTGAAAACCGCCGCTGAGTTTGGGGTACTCGACGGGGTCACCACCAATCCCTCGCTGGCCGCCAAGGAATCGTTACCATACCGTGAGCTATTGCAGGAAATTTGCCGCATTGTACCGGGCCCTGTCTCGGCCGAGGTACTCGCCACTGACTACAAAGGGATGATAGCCGAGGCCGATGAGCTTATTAAAATCGCCGACAATATTGTTATAAAGATTCCGACTATTCTCGAAGGATTGAAAGCAATCAAGACCCTCACCGATCGTGGCATCAAAACCAACGCCACCCTCGTCTTTTCTCCGACGCAGGCGCTCTTGGTTGCCAAAGCGGGGGCAACCTATGTCTCGCCGTTCATTGGTCGCCTCGATGATGTTTCCTCCAATGGCATGCTGTTAATAGAGCAAATCGTGACGATTTACCGCAATTATGGCTACCAGACCGAAGTGCTGGTGGCCTCGATTCGTCACCCCATGCATGTTGTCGATGCCGCCATGATTGGGGCCGATGTCGCCACCATGCCACTTTCGGTTATTCAGAGTCTTATCAAGCACCCCTTGACCGATATCGGCCTCGAAAAGTTTCTCGCCGATTATCGAAAGGCCAATAAAGGCTGATGATAGCGCGATACACTCTTCCGGAAATGGGGGCGCTCTGGACGGATGAGAGCAAATACGGGGCATGGCTTGAAGTCGAGCTTGCCGCGGCGCAGGCGATGGCGCAGAAAAAAATCATTCCTTCGTCCGCCTATGCAGCTCTGAAAAAGAAGGCACGATTCAATGTCGATCGCATCAATGAGATTGAAAAAGAGGTCAATCACGACGTCATTGCCTTTCTCACCTCTGTCGGCGAACATGTCGGCGAAAATGCAAAGTATCTCCACTTTGGGATGACGTCATCGGATGTCGTCGATACTGCTCTTTGCCTTCTGATGAAACGGGCGGCGGCAATCATAGACCAAAAGATTGCTGAGACGCTCAAAACAATTAAATCCCTCGCCGTCAAACACAAGGCCACTCCCTGTATTGGCCGCACCCACGGCATTCTTGCCGAACCGACAACACTGGGACTCAAATTCGCCGTCTGGTATACCGAGCTTTCCCGTTCGCGCAAACGCTTCTCCGAGGCAACTACCGCCATTTCGGTCGGTAAAATCTCGGGGGCAGTGGGCAACTTCGCCAACCTTGATCCCGCAATCGAGGCATCGGTCTGCAAATCTCTTGGACTCAAGCCTGCCGAAGTTTCAACCCAGGTTGTCCAGCGCGACCGCCACGCCGAGTATATCACGAGCCTCGCCATTCTCTGTTCATCTCTCGAAAAGTTCGCCACCGAAATCAGAAATCTCCAGCGCCTTGAGATTGGGGAGATGTCGGAAGGTTTCACTAAAGGGCAAAAGGGTTCGTCGGCCATGCCCCACAAGAAGAACCCCATTACCGCCGAGCGCATCACTGGCATCGCCCGT
>JBBTMW010000147.1:0-5535 GCA_038067995.1 Candidatus Zixiibacteriota bacterium | reverse complement strand
AACGGGTGTTGACACCAGACACTCACACCCTTTCGCATCTGATGCGTCTCAAGATCGATGGATTCTTGCAGGGGTCTGACAATCAGGTGGTCATTCAGTCGGCGTTATCTGCTGGAATCGACGGCGTCGTCATGCCCTTTGTTTCTCCTGCGATAATTAGCGCCACCGTTCGGCACAAACATAGCTTACTTGATCTCGTCCATCCTAAGTATCCGGTGCGAAGGTTACTTGCCAAATATCGATTTGCCGAGCCTCGGACTGTGAATCAAACGAGGTCTTACGATCTTTCCTGCGATGCGTTAGAGCAGGCGATCGCCGCCAGATTGGACGAATCCAGAATCGCAATCATGCATTCGTCACACGGGGTGGGAGTCTCCTGATATGTCGAATGGCGTCAAAAACATGATTCTCCGTCACCGCGGACTTATCAGTTACACAGTCCTCAATTACATCGATAAGGCTGTCACTTTCGTTGTTCCGCTCATCGTGCTCTATCTGTTCGGCAATCGCGCTCTCTACAACGAAGTGGAATACATTTTTTCAATTGGCGCGGTGGCGGCGGTGCTGATTGATCTTGGCGTTTCGAGTTATTTTCTCTATGCCTACCGTTCAGCCGATGACAAGGTCGCGCTGGTCAATCAGGTTGAGGCGCACTTTCATCTGCTGTTTGTGTTGTGGTCAGGAATCGGTTTGCTCTTGCTGATTGCCTCAATGATTCTCGATGTTCAGTCGCCAGAACTGCTTCTTTTTGTCGTCATCCGCTCCCTGGGATTGTTTTTAGTGTCATTTTACGCAAACTATTTCCGATTGTCGGATGTGCCCGCTCGCATCTTCGGACTAACCCTGCTTGTCAATCTCACGACAATTCTGATTTTGGTGCTGGTGGCGACAAGCGCTTCGAGGCTTCATCTTTGGCATTTTTTCCTCGCGCAGGCCCTCCTTGTCGGCGGCGCGATAATTCACGTGTTCCGAAGCCACAGACGCACGACGATACCGCGGTTGATGGAGTATCTGCGGGGGGCCTTAGTGTATGCCTGGCCGGTTGTGCTCAATGTCTTTGTCTTCATGTTCGTGAACAATTATGGCAAGGTTTATGCACGGAACGCACTGAGCGAGGGGGAGATGTTTCACATTTCGTTCGTTCAGCGCCTTTGCCTTATCATTCAGCTGGCGCATTCATCATCTGTAGCTTATCTGACAAAGAGAGTCTTTGACGATGAATCGGGACGCATCAATCCCCGGGTGTTCCTCCTCTACCTGCTGATGCTTGGCTCCGGACTTGTGCTGTTAGCTATTGCCTTTGAGGTTGTTCGCGAATTCAGCGCGACGGCCGATCTTCCCATCGACTGGCTCACCATCTGCCTCGTTGGCTACACGATTCTCTGGTGTCTGGGAGCGTTTTTTGAAATGTACCTCAATCGCATGAACCAAAACCGCTACGTTTTGCTATTCGGTCTTGTCACCGGCCTGAGTTTTTTCGTGATTTTGGAATCACTCCCTTTTGAGCCTCTGGTGAATATCGCCGGAGCGATGTGTATCAGTATGGCTTTGAACGTCGTGCTAATTCTCTACTTCTTATTCAGGCGGGGGGTAGTGGGTGCTTAGACGATTGGTTGCCGTGATGATCGCCATCGTTCCCTTTGCGTTCTTGCGACACGCCCTATATAGACTGCTATTCGGATATCACATTTCTCGCGGATCCCATGTGGGATTTGGAACCATCCTCGACTGTCAGGAATGCCTCATCTCTGGTGGCGACATCGGTTGGGGGAATGTCATTCAGGCAAATCAGTTTCACATGGAGTGTGGGTCACAAATTGGCAAGCTTAACACTATCAGACAATGCCACTCCGTCCACTTTTCCGAGGACTGCGCCGTGGTTGACCGCAACAAAATCATCGGCACCCGACCGGGAATCAGTCCTTTCAAAGAGCATGAGAGTTTCGTGTTAGGTGAGAAAAGCATTGTCACTTCGGGGCATCATTTCGATGTCAGCGATACAATCACCATCGGCCGCGAGGTGACCATCGGCGGCAATGGCTGTCAGATATGGACCCACGGTTTCGATCCCAATCGCATCAAAATACAAGCGCCTGTAGCCGTTGGGGACAATGTCTACATAGGTTCCCGCAGTATCATCGTGCAGGGAGTCACGATCTGCGCGAACGTATCTATCGCCGCTGGCACGGTCGTATCCAAATCAATTGCTGAACCGGGCTTTTATGTTTCTTCACAGCTGACGCGCAAGGGAGATGCTCCGGATTACTCGAAGAATCAACAGATAGTGGAGTTTAAGAATGCGCGGTTTGTCCGAAAGTAATATCTGCTTCGTATCAAACTTTAATAAGACGTTCTTTTTCGACGCCATCGCACGTCGTCTGCACGATCTTGGCGCCTCCATTTATTGGATATCGGTGAACCCGAAACTTCATGGCTGGCTCGAAGAGAGATGGAATCCTGACTCCCTTTGCCTCGTCGGCAAAGATTACATCGATCATGATTCGCCGGGAACCGGAGAATACAAACTAAATGAACTCATTCTCGGCGACCGGGTCTGGCGACTGATGCCCGACGATGGATTCAAATACCTCAGAAATATTCAGCGCCCATTACTATCATTTCTAACCGACAACCAAATTGATATCATTTTTGGTGAATTGACCTGGGGGCACGAACTTCTTATTCACCGCTTGAGCCGTCAACTTTCACCACGCTCCTGTACCTACGTCGTTCCGCATACAATCCGCATCCCCAACGGCCGCTTTGCCTTTTTCACCGGCGAGAATCAGTCGGACATGGTTCCCCTGCCGCCTCCTGATGAGATGAGGATTTCGGTAACACCCGTTTTGCGCGCTGAAAAGCCGGACTATCTTGCTCTCAATGATGTTCTTCTCAAACGATCACGATCGGTTGGTCAGCGAGTGGCAAAGGTGAAGCGATTCTTCACAAAAGAGAATATCCACGAAGGGGACCCGACTGTGATCGACAACAATTGGCTTCGCCTCGGCCAGCGTGTCAGAGAGGAGTGGAACAAGGAGAGTTATCGCCTTGTGAAGCGCGTCTCTTTTCAATCGATAACAGGCAAGCCCTATCTCTTCTATGCTCTGCACAAACAACCGGAGGCATCGATCGACGTTATCGGCCGGTACTACGAAGATCAGTTCGCCAATATCCGCAACCTCTGGCGCATACTTCCGGAATCATGGCTTCTTGCCGTGAAAGAGCACACTAATGCCATAGGTGACCGGCCGCTTTCTTTCTATCGCCAGCTACAGAAATTGCGCAACGTTGTGTTGGTCGATGAGAAAGCAGATTCCCACAGTTTAATCAAGAATGCGAAGCTAGTCGCGACGGTCTCCGGCACTGTTGCCTACGAGGCCGCGTTGATGGATGTACCCGCAATCACCCTTGCGCCAACATTCTTCAATGCCTTGCCATCCTGCCGCTATGTCACCCTTGAGTCGCTCAAAACACTGACTTCGATAGATTCTCTGCTTAGCATTCCGGCGGACGCCAAGGATGAATTTGAGCAGTTCATTATGCGAAATTCGTGCGAGGGAATAATCAGCGACCCAATCTCAAACCCCGCCTGCATGACCTCCGAGAATATTGCCAAAGTGACCGAGGCCTTCTGTCGGCTCATCATTTCCCGAATGGAATCGAACTCCGAGGTCGCGTCGTGACTCTTGTGGCGGAGTCGGATTCAAGAGAAGATGTGGGATCATTGGCGCCGGATACTGAATCGCCGCGAGTGCTCCTCTGTGGCTGGTATCGCGGCCCCAAACTGGGAGTAGGCATTTACCTTGAACAGCTCCTCACAGCTCTGGGAAACGCCCCTGAGACGGCTCAGTGGACTCTGATAACTAACACCAACACCCTTTCGCAGACATCATTTTCAAACTGGCGTGGTGAAATAGTCACTCCGGCATGGCTCGACAAGGATTTTGCCCGATCGCTTTCTTTCAGCATCTTTTCCCTTCCTCGGTGGGCTGAGAAAAAGGGTTATTCGGCCATTGTCATGCTCACCAACCCGGTCTGTCTTTTCTCTCCCATTCCGGTCATCTCCGTCATTCATGACCTGAATGAGTTTGCTACGTCACAGAAGTATGGATTCTGGCGCACCCTCTATCGTAAGCGCCTGATGCTTCCGTCGGCCATACACAACTCGCGGCGATTGATAGCCGTCTCAGAGACGACTGCCCGGCAAATTCGCGCCGTTTTTGGCGAAGCCACAGCCACCCGAACGGCCGTCATTCACAACGGCGTCGCAAACGTTCCAGTAGTAGAATCTGAAATAGCGGCGACTCTTCGAGAGACGAATCTCAGTCGTGATAACTACTATTTGATTCCCGGCAGAATAGACCCCCGTGGCAAGAATCTTTATAAGGCTCTGGAGCTTTTTGATGCCCTCCGCGCGCATCATCCCGAGTCGCATCTTGTTCTGATTGGCGGCGTCGATTCCTTTGCCCGTTCGGAGGCGGAATCGTTCTTGAATGACATCGCAGGCAATCCCCGTTGGAAGGGACGGGTTTTTTACGCCGGGTTTGTTGATGAGAAAACTAAGGCCTGCCTCTACGCTGGAGCGAAGGCCGTGCTCTTTCTTTCGCGCCACGAAGGATTCGGCCTTCCCATTGTTGAGGCATTTTCGCACGGCTGTCCCGTGATTTACAATAAGGACTGCGGGGCATCATGCGAGATCGCCGGTTCGGCCGGGATACCTGTTGATGACGCCATGCCCATGACCGAGGCGGCGTCAACTGTGATGTCCGCTCTATCGCATGCATCGCTGGCGGTGCTTCGCCCGAAAATGGCTGAGGTGGCCGCGCAATACAGTTGGAGCAAAGCGGCGCGGGTATATATCGACCAGATTATGGCGACGGCACGGAGGAGAGGTTGATGCGGTCGCGAATCGCGATGGTTCTCTTTCTCGTCTTTTTTGCCTATTTTTTCATAGGGGGAATCATCACCTACAAACTTGCCAATGTCGTGTCATTTGCTCACTACGATTTCGACTATCAGATCGACCTCTTTCGAGCCAGCCTGTATGCTATTGCCGCTCTGGGGGGATTCTTACTGGCCTATGCCACTCTTTCCTATGTTCGACTCGAGAGGAAGGAAAGGCATACGCCTCGTAAATCAGATGAGACATTGCGAGTAGGGAACAGCCAAGTCATCGCCAGCATTGCCGTTTTTCTCGTTGGATTTGTGGGCGCTCTTCTGATGTTTCGCGAATATGGTTGGCGAATCCCAAGTTTCACCGTCGGTTCCGACGAATGGCGCACCCAGATCAGTAGTGGCCTTCCCCAAATCCTCTACTTTCACCTGGTTGGGGCTGTGCTGATTTCATATGCCCTGAGGAATAGTGCTACTGACAAATTTCAGCGGCGGTTGTTCATGGGAATCATGCTCGTTTCGTTATTTATCATTTATCTCGGAGCATCGCGATCCATGCTTGTCACGCCAATACTCGTCATACTCATCGACCAGTGGTGTCTGAAAAAGCTCAAGACAGTCTGGCTCTTTACCGCCGCCTTC
>JBBTMW010000146.1:0-8537 GCA_038067995.1 Candidatus Zixiibacteriota bacterium | reverse complement strand
CATTGTCGCTCCGCATCAGTCGTTTGTGCGAGAATATCTTGTTGATATCGATCCTTCCCGGCTTGAGTCATCCGGCGGTGATTCACTGGCCTTTGAGGCGACAATTTCCTATAGCGGAATACCGCTAACTCAACGCGTGGTCGCGCCGATCGGCGTCGCCTCCCAACTTCACGCCAGATTTGAGCCAGATTTTATTTTCGTTCCGCCGTCGGCAAGAGTAGAGGTCGATAAAGTTGTGTCATCGATGAACTGGAAAGTAGTCATCACAAAACCTATCGGATTCGAAGGGAGCGTCGACATCACACTAATTACGCCGACTGGACTTTTTGCAGGGGCCTACAATAAGACGGTCGACCTTGATGAAGGCTCCACCCAAAAGGTTGTGCGAATTCCCTTCAGTGTGTCGAATCTTTTTGAACTGGGGACACAAGCGGTCACGGTTTCTCTCGTCTCAGGAAACCGGACATTGGCAGTCGACACCAGCTATATTAGAATAGCAGAGTGCAAAGTTCCTGAAAGCCGCACGGTTGGATTCCTACCCGATACGAGTGGCTTGCTCGAGGACATCCTTCGCATGACCAGCATCGTCTACCAGCCACTGACCAATCGCTCTCTGATGACCGCCGAGCTTGACGCCTATAAAGTCATAGTGATAGGTTCGGGATCATTCCGTACCCACAATCTGCTTGAACACAGCAAAAGCCGATTGGAGGAATACGTCCGCGGCGGTGGAACCATCGTTGTCCTTGGTCAACCCGAAGACTGGCCGCAAGAGGCTCTGCCGGTCTCCATTGTTCCTGCCGGAGAGCAGGTCGAGCAAGCGGATATCCGAAGTGCATCGGCTTCACCTCTCCTCACCAAGCCCTATACTATTACCGAAAAAGAGCTTTTCTCACAATACTACAAGCGGCGGGCGGTTTCCGGGGCGATTGTAACGCCGTCAGAGGCTATTTTCCGCACTACCGGCGGTAGTGTCCTTCTGTCGCAATCAACGATAGGATCAGGCCGCATCTATTATTGCGGTTTGCCGCTCCTCGAAATGATTTCGCGTCTTCAGATTGAGGCCATTCACCTCTTTGCGAATTTACTGAACAATTAGCCCCTTCGTCTGTTATATTCCCTGTTCACTGACCGCATTACCGTCATGACAACAGGCGAAAAAAGCAAAGGCCGTTTCGGCACCATAACCAAATACCTCCGAAAATATCGGCTCTATATTATTTTAGGGGCGGCCTCGGTGATTTGCACCAATGCCCTGATGCTTGTCACCCCCTATATCACCAAGCTCGTTTTCGACTTGCTGGAAAAACGCGCCCCAACAGGGGAGATTCTGGGCTACGTCGCAATAGCCTTTTCGCTGGCCGTTGTGGCCGGTGTGTTTCGCTTCATGATGCGCCGTACCATTATCTGGATGTCCCGCCACATTGAATATGAGCTTCGGCGCGAACTGTTCGATCATCTGCTCGCGTTGTCGCCATCGTTCTATCATGACAATCGCACCGGCGATATCATGACACGTGCCACCAGCGACATTGAGGCGGTGCGGATGATGATTGGTCCCGGCATTATGCATATTGCCAATACCGCCATATCATCGGTCATCGCAATATCATTCATGGTCTATCTCTCGCCGAAGCTGACGCTCTATGCCGTTGCTCCGCTCATTCTCTTTCCCATAGCTGTCAATCGCCTTGGCAACAAAGTTCATAAGGCCTATGTGAAAATCCAGGAGAGTTTCTCATCGTTGACAGCTTTCGCGCAGGAAAATCTTGCCGGTGTTCGTGTCGTCAGGGCTTACCGTCAGGAAGAGGCGGAATCGTCAGCGTTCGACGCTATGTCGCGACACTATTGGTCGCTCAACCTCGAGATGGCGCGGGTGCAGGCGGTCTTTATTCCCACCCTCGGGTTCCTGGCATCGCTCCTGACACTCGTCGTCTTCTATTTTGGAGGACGAGATGTTCTTGCCGGTAATATCACGCTTGGCACCATGGTCGCCTTTATGGCCTACCTTGCCATGCTCTTCTGGCCTCTTTTTGCGCTGGGGTGGGTTGTGTCGCTGTATCAACGCGGTATGGCCTCGCTCGAACGGATAAACTCCATATTGCATACGACCCCGCTCATTCAGAACAACGGGGACTCTCCCCATGAGGGGCGCATGAAGGGGGATATTCAAGTGCGCAATCTGCGCTTTGCCTACAACGAACGCCCGATACTCGATGGAATTTCCGTTCATATCAAGCCCGGTCAAACAGTCGGTCTCGTCGGTCCAACTGGCTCTGGGAAGACCACGTTGATCTCTCTCCTGACGCGCCTTTATCCCGTTCCCCGTGGAACCATCTTCATAGACAGCGTCGACATCAACGATTGGTCGCTTGGATCACTTCGCTCCCAGATTGGCGTTGCCCCGCAGGAGCCGTTCCTTTTTTCAGACACCATTGCGGCCAATATCCGCTTTGGCAAGGGGATGGGTGGCGACGAAGATATTCGCGAAGTTGCTTCCGTTGCGGCATTGTCAAAGGATGTTGATTCCTTCCCACGCGGCTACGATACCATTGTCGGTGAGCGCGGCATTACGCTATCGGGCGGCCAGAAACAACGCGCCGCCATCGCTCGAGCAGTCTTGACCGATCCGGCCATACTCATTCTCGACGACGCCACCTCATCGGTCGACACCGAGACCGAACATGAAATCAGCGAGCGGATCAAGCATGTGCTTGCCGGACGAACCGCCATTGTCATTTCACATCGAATCTCATCGGTCAAAGACGCCGATATGATCCTCTATCTTGAAGAGGGGCGAATAGTAGAGTCCGGATCGCACGACGATCTCGTGGCTCTTGGCGGACGGTACGCCGACCTCCATCGCTCACAGCTTCTCGAACTGGAACTGGAAAAACTCTGATGTCAACCGCGCAACATCACGAAGACGAAGCCCTCGGCAAAGCCTACGACTCCCGCCTCATGCGGCGTCTTCTTAAGTACGTTCGTCCCTACAAGTGGATTGTCGTAGCGGCCACGGCCCTTCTGATTGCCGGAGCATTTCTGCAAATTAGCCTCACCTTTCTTACCCAGATTGGAATTGATACCTACATCACCAAGGGAAAAGAACAAGGCTTCGGTCTGATTGCGCTCGCCTTTTTGGGCGTGGCTATCCTCCGTCTTACCTTCAGCTACGGAGAGAATCTCCTCACCGCTCTTTTGGGACAAAAAGTCCAGCATGACATTCGGATGCAGATTTTCCGAAAGATGCAGAGCCTGCCGCTGTCGTACTATGACAAGAACCCGGTGGGACGGATGCTGACCCGCGTGACCAATGACGTCAACGTCCTGAACGAGCTATTCTCCGCCGGTGTGGTCACGATCATCGGCGACCTGGTCATGCTACTTCTTATTGTCTGCGCCTTACTCTACTACAGCTGGCAGTTGGCGCTGGTTACTTTCATAGTTTTGCCGCTTCTCATTATTGCCACTGCGCTCTTTCGCAAAAAAGTGCGTGAGACCTACCGCGATATCCGCACCAAGCTTGCCCGACTCAACGCTTTCATGCAGGAACATCTGACCGGCATCACATTGGTTCAGCTCTTTCGTCAGGAAAAACGAACCCATGATAGATTCAACGATATCAACCAGTCACTGCGGGACAGCAATTTCAGGTCAGTCTATTACTATGCAATCTTTTTCCCAGCCGCGGAAATTATCGGCGCGTTATCAATCGGATTACTGCTGTATTATGGCGGCGGGCAAATCTACGCTGGCCATCTCACGTTTGGTGAACTGGTGGCTTTTATCCATCTCGTGGAGCGATTCTACGGCCCTATTCGTGATCTTGCAGAAAAATATAACGTCCTTCAGTCAGCCATGGCCTCCTCGGAGCGCGTATTTGAGCTTCTTGACACCCCTTCTGAAAAGGCGCAAATAATTGAGACAGTAGCACGCCATGAAAAGTTCAGCGGAAAGATTGAACTTGAACATGTTTGGTTTGCCTACAATGGTGACAATTGGGTACTACGCGATGTGTCGTTCACAGTCGAGCCCGGTCAAAAGGTTGCCATTGTCGGCGCAACGGGAGCAGGAAAAAGCTCTCTGATCTCTCTGCTCTATCGCTTCTACGATTATCAGAAGGGACTAATCAAGCTCGATGGCGTCGATCTGAAGTCACTATCGACTGAGAAAATTCGCTCCCATTTTGCGCTGGTACTGCAGGACGTTTACCTCTTCAGCGGCGACCTCGCCAGCAATGTGCGCCTTCGTCGATCCGATATCAGCGATGCGGCCGTTTCCAACGCCCTTGAGCGAGTCGGCTTTGATCGTTTTCTGCTCAATATGCCCGGCGGAATTAGCACCATTGTCAAAGAACGGGGAGCGACCCTATCAACTGGTCAGAAGCAGTTGCTTTCATTTGCGCGAGCGTTGGCGTTCAATCCCGACATTCTGATTCTCGACGAAGCGACCTCGTCAGTAGACAGCGAAACTGAAACTATGATTCAGAAAGCTCTCGACACTCTCCTTGAGAAACGAACCGCAATTGTCATTGCGCATCGGTTGTCGACTATCGAAAAGGCCGATAAGATTGTCGTTCTGCATCATGGGCAGGTGCGCGAAATAGGCACGCATTCCGAGCTTCTTGAAAAGAAGGGAATTTATCACACCCTGTATCTCATGCAGTATCGCAAACAGGCCCCAGCCCGGACCGTGTCCGAAAGCATCGCGCCATGACCGGCTCAACCCTCCTTCCGCGTGACGTGCTATCGCTTGCCAGGCTGGCCGAGATGGTTGCACGAGAGGCCGGAAAGATTCTCCTCGGGGGATTTAACAAGCGCTTTGCCATCACCTACAAAGGGCGAATCAACCCGGTCACTGAGTTTGATCTCAAATCCGAGCGATACATTATTTCAACTATCAAAAAGAAATACCCAAATCATGACTTTCTCGCAGAGGAAGCAACGTCGAAATCGTCCCCATCTTCTCATCGTTGGATAATCGATCCCCTCGATGGAACCGTCAACTACGCCCATGGCTTCCCTGTCTTTTGTGTTTCCATAGCCTTTGAATACAAAGGAAATGTCGTTCTCGGTGTCGTGTTTGATCCGATTCACAAGGAATTATTCACGGCTGTTCGAGGGAAAGGGGCATTCCTCAATGGCAAGCGCATCCGTGTTTCCTCAGAGAAGAAACTGGAGCGATCGATGATAGCGACCGGGTTTGCCTACGATGTTGGTAGCGCCACGCGAAACAATATCGGCTATTTCGGTCGCATGGTAAAAAGGGCGCAGGCGGTTAGACGTCCCGGTTCGGCGGCACTGGATGCCTGTTGGGTGGCATGCGGAAGATTTGACGGGTTCTGGGAACTACGGCTACACCCCTGGGACACCGCCGCGGCCCATCTTATTCTGCTTGAGGCAGGGGGGATTATTACTAAAATGAGTGGCCGCCCCTATTCCATCTACGACGGTGAAATGGTCGCCAGCAACGGGCGCATCCATGCTTCCATGTTAAGAGTCCTCAAGCCCGGTTCAACCAAGCGGATTTAGTGTAGGACGGTGTTCTGATGTCCCGTATCCAACGGGAACGAGAAGCACGAAAATGTTCTCCTCGTCCCTTCTCACGTCTATAAAACGACAGACACGGGCGTTTGTCGCGCACGGAACATTTCCATACTGAAGCACATTGATGCGCCTATCTATAGGACTCTCTATGGGAAAAAAGAAGCGGCCGCCCTCGGTTGGGGGAGGCCGCAGAAAGTGCTGGAAATGAGAATCAGGTCACGGACAAAGAACGAGAGGGCCACCCTGGAAGAGTCGGGCTACAACCTTGGTCAGGTCAACAACGTTTACAGAGCTGTTGTCGTCATAGTCAGCTTCATCTTTGCAAAGATAGATTGCGCCACCCTGGAAGAGGTAGGCTACATACGCCGTGACATCAACGACGTTCATCGAGCCGTTGTGGTTGAAGTCGCCTTCCTTCACGCAACAGCTGGCGACATCGCAGGCGTCGCCAATGTTATCCAGATCGGTATCGGTCTGATCGGGATTCGGTACCAACGGACAGTTGTCACAGACGTCACCCACCAGGTCGCCGTCGGCGTCAACTTGCGAAAGGTTTGAAACTGTCGGGCAGTTGTCCAAAATGCAAGTGTTTGCCGGAAATCCCGGATCACCAAGCCCGTCGCCGTCGGTATCAGTACATATATCGCAGGCATCTCCAATGCCATCTAGATCCGCATCTGTTTGTGTGGGGTTTGGAACCGTTGGGCAGTTGTCAAATGGATCGCCGACGCCGTCGCCATCTGCATCAGGCGCCGCGAATACCCTGAGAGTGTCGCGCATCCCAAAATTTCCATGGGGCGTACAGCGGTAGGGATAATTGCCTGCCGGATCAGTCCCCGTGATGATTATCTGAAATGTTGATAACGGAATCGTCAGTAATCCCGAATTCCACGCTTTAGGTGAGGACGGATCGGATGTGGTGGTATGAGCGATACTTCCCATATACGTCCATCGCACCGTGTCTCCCTGAATAACCACGGAGTTGAGCGGAGCGAAGAAATTGTCATTAATGGAGATGTTGTGAACTGTTGCAAACAGAGAAGCAGGGAGCACTGCCACCACCAGCACCGCCAAAATCGATCGATACACGCGGGACATACACATACGACTTCCTTTGTAAAACTATTGAGGAACAAAAATCAAAACATCAATGCATTTTCAGCGAAGTTGCGAGAGGCATAGTCTCTCACCATCAAGCACACCTCACAAAGGGGTGCGAGAAAAACAACGGTAGCTTAGATCAGTATGGGGAGTAACCGGATACGTCTTGAATCCAATGGCAGACGGTACTCGTTAAGAAATTACGTGTTTTTGCAGGGTGTGTCAAGGCAATAGTGAGCTTCAAGGGTGGATGGATGGTTCCTGTCAGCTTCAAGCATCTCCAGAATCGAGCAGATGCCGTTTAATCGCCACGTCACGGAACTCCTCGGCGGTCGACAGAGGCGGCTTCTGCTGGGTAATGACCGGCCAGACCTTTGATAGATTGAGATTTAGCTCGACATAGTTGACCCATCGCTCCGGTACATCCTCCTCTTCGAATATCGCTTTGACCGGGCATTCGTAGACGCACAACGCGCAGTCGATGCATTTCTCCGGATCTATGGCAAGGAAGTTTGGTCCTTCATGGAAGCAGTTCACCGGGCACACCGACACGCAATTGGTGTGCTTGCAATTGATACAAGGTTCGCAGACGACGTGGGGCATGGCAGGAAAAAGACTCCCAGTGAGAAAAAAGTACGCCCGAGAGGACTTGAACCCCTAACCCTCTGATCCGAAGTCAGATGCTCTATCCAGTTGAGCTACGGGCGCATACGCATTGATTCACCACAGTATACGAGGATGAGCTACCGATGGCAACATGCCTTTGCCTACGGGAAACCTGCGTCTCCCCAGTTGACGAACCATTCCCGCTATATGTATGTTTAAGGGAGAGAAGGAAGGAATTGTTCCCATGTTGCTCTTTAGTATGAGAGTCGCCACAGTGCGATTCACGAGTTCAGCGTTGATTGTCTTTTGCCTTGCCTCCCCGGTGATGGCAAAGCTGATCTTTGCAGGGGGAGTTGGCTTCGCACCGGTTGTCTATGACAAGCCTGAGAACGGCGCTACATTGTATCGCACGGGGCCAACCGTAGATTTGTACGCTGGCCATATTGTTTCCTCCACACTCGATATTGGTTTCAGAATCAATGCCACCGGTTATCAGCTTGATTCCAACAACCCGGGGGCGCGCGGTTTTGTCGGACCGACTTTGCGCTGGTCGCTCAGTGACTCTGGCAATTCGCCGTTTCTCATTGGAGGGGCAGGGTCATTTTTTGTGCATCAGGCAGGCAACTCGCATTACCGTTTTGGCGGGGGCGCTATCCTTGCCGCGGGCGTTCATCTCTCACCAACCCTGACCATTTGCTTCGGTTCAAGCGGCGGTCAGGTGAACAGTGCATCTCTCGCCTATGCCTTCGCTATGATTGAGTGGCTGAAGTTTTGATTATCACACTATGTTGGTGAGATTCACAGCGCAAACGTTACTACTAACCCTTCCGACGCAGCCCTCAAAAGTCATTGTCTTGCAATGCGATAGAGATCAGTAGGGGTTCTTGACTTTTTTTCATTTGTAGTGAACATTTTCACCGTTCGGGCGTTCTAAAACCGTTACCGATTCAACAAACAAAATAGATTGGCGCATAATTTAAAGGAGAAAATACCGCATGGAAAGAGCATCAGCCGTTACTTTCAAAGGAACCCCGGTCACACTTGTCGGACCGGAATTACATGTTGGAGACAAAGCACCGGTATTTACTATCATCAACCGGGAGATGAAACCAGTGAGCTTGTCTGATTCTGCCGGCACCGTTCGTTTGTTTTCAGTAGTTACGTCGCTGGACACTGGCATCTGCAATACGCAGACGAAAACATTCAGTGACAAATTGGCGGCGCTTGAAGGGGTTAAGAAATACACCGTTTCAATGGATTTACCATTCGCGCAGGGTCGATTTT
>JBBTMW010000145.1:0-5469 GCA_038067995.1 Candidatus Zixiibacteriota bacterium | reverse complement strand
TATGTCCTGTTGAGCGGTACGACGGGAGCCAATACGGCCATCATCCAGATTGACACCGATGCCGGCGGAAGCTCACAGTTCCCCTGGTACGCCCAAGTGGGGCTTTCGGGCTACGTCAATGCGCAGACGAATTACTTTTCAGTCTACGTCACCCGTGCCTATTATGCCGATCAGGGGACATACGAGTTTCGCATGGAAGGGCGCGCCAACAACTTTGCCCCGGCCTCGGCGTCGTCGTGGGATCATGTGTTGACGGCGATTTTTTATCCGTCGGCCATGGATGCCGTTGCCGCCACAGTGACAAATCCCGCCGGGTATTTGAATGCGATGCCGCTTCAGGTAGACACGCTTCGTCGTGGTGGAGTGCAACAATTCAAAGTCGATTTACGGGACAATCTGCGAAAATAGTAAGAATCGCTTACTTCAGATACAACATTTTACGCACCATCCGGCTCTCGCCAGCCGAAAAACGATAGTAATAGACGCCACTGGCCACATCGACCCCTTCGTCGCTCAGCCCATCCCACATTGCACGATATTTCCCCGGATCCTTGCTTCCCGACACGAGGGTTCGCACGCGCTGGCCAAGAACGTTGTACAATTCTATCGACACCGAACTGCGTTGCGGAATATCGTACTCAATGTAGGTCGTTCCATTGAATGGATTCGGGTAGTTTTGTGATATTGCAAAGGTTCGCGGTAACGCGGGCGGCGGTGGTGGTGTCGACCCTGTATCATCGGGCGGAATGCCGGGAGTAAAGAGCGACAGTTGATAGAAATCAATAGCATGACCGTCGCTCACGACAAGATGATTGCTGTCAACGGCCAGAAGCGCTCCATCCCAACCTCCGGTGTCGACAAGAACTGGAATGCTATCACTCGCATCAAAAATTTGAATTCCATTCCCCCCCACAGTAAAAAGATACTTGTCAAACCGCTGAAAATCGGCGACTGATTTTGGTGATGGAGCCGAGCCTATTAATATTGATGGTGTCGGAGAGGCAAGATTATACACATCCACCGAACCTTGACTGTATTCCGTTGTGCCGCGGAACATCATTAGGTAAGGTTCGGAATAATCCATTCCCGTGACAGATTTGCCAAGGAAGTTTGTGACGTTCGTGGAACCAATAGCCAAGTCACTATCAAGGACACACATGTAAACGGAATTCTTGGTCGTTGCAAACAGCGCGATCGAATCAATCACTTCATAGGCGAGGATTGCTCCAAGAGAGTTGGTGTTCCATGAACCAATGCCGGAAAGCCCGGAGGGGTTAAGAAGTTCGAACACGTCAACTCGAAACGGATAGCGAATTAATGCCAGGTCGCGATTGCCACGAACGTTTCGAGCAAGCCGTAGATCAAGCACATCGGCCGTATCGACCAGAATAGATGCTACGACAGTACTGTTGCCGGTTGTGAAATCAACCTCGACAACCCCGAGCCTCTCTGCCTCCGGATAAATTGCCAGAATGGTGTCGCCCGTGGTAGCCAGAGCGCTCGTCGCCGGATGCGATTCTGTGACAGCAAATTTCACGGCCGGGTGTCCCGTCGAATCCAACTCCATAACGTCTATCGGGCTGTGCCGTCCTCCGGTAACAAGCCTTCCTTTGGCGAATGCGAGGCCGGTAATCGGCCCAGGGCGATCCAGCAGTTCAGAAGGATCCGCTCCGTAGTGAAGGGAATAGCGCGTGATGCCACCCTTCAAATTGGGGTAGAGAAACCACGCATCTCCATTTCCCGGATAATAAACGGCGCCACCAAGAAGGCCATCATCCACCGCCCATTCGATGCGCACCGTGGGACTGTTTCTGTCTATCCATCCGATTTTTCGCTCACTTTGAATAATAATTCTATCTTCAATGGTGGTTACCCGTTTCTGGTTTCCTGGTGTTGCGGTAACCTTTTCTACACCGGAACCGGTCTTCCCGAATGAGCCTTCAATGACGCCGCTTGAAATCCCGGTCAGGAAGAACTGTCCCTGAAATTTGGAGCAAGATGTCGCCTCGTATTCCGAGTACATGTATTCCTGAAACGAGCCAAAAGTATCACCGCGCAGATCGTATCGCATGACACCGTTGTACTGGTCAAGCGCATACAAATTGTCCCCATCGGTAAGCACGGTAGTAAGATTTATTCCTTTGTAACTCGTGTCGATGAACTGAGGCTCCACTCCCTCGGCGAGGCGATAGCGCCACAAGCCATCGAAGTTCCGACTGACAATGATATCGTCGCCATAGCGGGTGAAATCAGCGAAATCATGCGGTATTGTGGCCGTATAGAGGTGAGAAACCGCGAGGTTTGGATCTACGGAGAATATCTGTATCCGATTGCCGGTTTCGGACACCCACAATTCGTCACCAAACAATTTCGACTGCTTTGGTTCCATGGCAAAGCGAGTGTGACCCTTCTCCTGCAATTGAGTCTTTTGCTCATTCCAATCAAATGTAACCACCCCTCTCGGCCCAACCGCCAGCACTTGTTCTCCGACGGCGAACACAGCCTTGAACTGCCGCCAGTAAATCGTTTCTATCGGCTGATCAGGAACGACACTGGCCGAGGCCACAGCCACTATTATCACAATGAACAGAAACGTGAAAAGTGATGTTCTCATGGCTGATACCCAAGCCTTTGGATGGTGGTTTCGCCGTTGATGGAGACCCGGTAAAAGGCCGAGTGATCAGCATTCGAGCCAATTGAAAAACTTCTGGTGCCAGCAGAAAGTTTGCCGTCAAAAAGTGTGCGGGTTGTCAAGCCATCAGCTGTCACTAATTCCAGCGTAACGGTGCATGGTGCCGAAATATCCATCGACGCAATGATTTCGGTACTTCCAGGAGCGCTTCGTTCTGTAATTACTGCTCTCGCAGACGTCTCGCTATCACCGGTAAACTTATCGTCACGAGGCGCCGCGAATCCACCCACAACTGATGAATTGAGATTGTCGGCCAGCAGTCTGGCATGATTGCTCCCTCCGGCCGAACTTGCCTCGCATTCCCATATGAAAATGTCACTTCCATCGCCACAGATTGCCATCTCGACTTTTCCGTCACCATCGAGATCATCTATCAGGGGCGTATAGCGAGACGATAGCACTTGCCATGATGGTGTCGGGGTAATGATCGGCCACCCGGGAACGGGGTTCCCTTGATAATCAAACACGTAGATTCGTTCCGGACCGGTTCCGGGTATTATGTATCCCGAACGAATAATAATTTCTGGATGGCTGTCCCCCAGAATGTCGGCCACCATAGGAGAGGAGAATGTAACCTGAGAAGTGAATACCTCTCCAGCCGGACGGCCGGGAATTGTTCGGTAGGGCGTACCATCCCCTTTCCAAATGTATAAAGCTGAAATGTCATACTCGAAAAAGGACTGAATAATCTCCCCCTTGCCGTCAAAATCAAGGTCGGCCACTATCGGAAATGATCCAATCCAATCGGTTACTTCAGGCATCGCCACTGGCCATCCCGGAAGAACCTCGTTACCGTTTGTTGCCACCCAAATATGCTGAAGTGCATTTTCGTCAAATCCTGCGATGATGACTTCCGGAGCGCCATCGCCAGTCAGATCCGCCAAAACCATACCATCAACGTTTGCGATTTGAACATCGACGAGTGTGTTTCCGACTTCATTGATTGGGCGTCCCGTGCGTGATTCATAGATACCTAATCCGCTCTTTTCCTGAATAGCGGTATAGGACGCGATCACCTCGTTGATTCCATCCTTGTTAACATCGACACTTGTGACTACTGGCGAGGAGTTTCCTCCTCGGCTCCACATGTCGGAGATGCGGGGATCGTACGACGCAAACAGTCCCCATCTGGAATAGAAGTACGAATCTCCCGTGAATCGATAGGCAAGGATCTGGCCAATAACATTAATTAAGACCACTGCTGAATCATCTCCCATTCCGAGCTTACAGACAGTCGGGTTAGGAAATTCATACCCAAAGGGGATTTGCCCAGTGTAAGCCGGACGCGGCCAACCAAGTAGTGGTGTGCCATCGTGTTGAATAGCATACACGCCATCGTCGCTGGCAAAAATGATTTCGTCGAAACCGTCGCGATTCAAATCATAAATTGCCGGGATGCTTCGCGTGTCCCTATCGGTCATAGTGGGAAAACCATCTCGAATCTGCACCCCGTCCGATACTTTGTCGTAGACATACACGCCTGCCGACGAGGTCACGATTATCTCTTTCGATCCATTATGGTCGAGATCAGCCGCAACCGGCGTGATTGCCAACCATGCCCCAATCTTTTGAGGCCATCCCGGTGCGAAGGCCGACTTGATATGAATAGCCACCGAATCAGTGACTTTGTCCAGATCAAAGAAGCCGTCAAGATGAAGGGTGAACAATCCGGTATCTATCCCGGAAACCGTCCAATTGAAAAGCAAAGAATCGAAATATTCCGCAGTCCCCTTCTGCAGGCGAATTTTTGATAATCCTTCGCGCGAATAGGACACAATAAGAGAATCAAAATCCGGGCCAAAGGCCGACCCGATGACTTGAATATTGTAGCTGACATCTTCTCCTTCCGTTGGAGAAACAATGGCAAGGCGTCGATTGACGACTCGCGTGATGGAAATTTGGTGTACTGCAGAACTATTGTCCCTCAGCCGCAAGTAGAGTGGACCGATCAACAACGTATCGGAAAGCACCGCCGCCACGGAGTCAGCGGGGATGCCGGTACCAGAGGCTAAGTACGTCCACACCGTCTCATGGGGGCATCGATATTCAACTGTCCAAGTATCGGTATAATCGTCGTCGAGAGAGGCTATGCGGACAGGAATGTCCCCGACATACCGTCCGCGTTGAAGCGGCGACGTCATAAAAAGTCGTCCGCCATTCGCCATCGACAGGGCATTTTCGATATTCAGATAGCCCCACCCTGAGATGGTATCGACGCCGGGAAGCGAGTCCCCAATCCCATAAGGATCGACTAAATCGGTGGCGCCAAGTTTCAATGCATTTTCTAACTGTGTAAGCGACAGTCCCGGTCGGAATGAAAGAAGAACCGCCGCCGCTCCGGCGACCATCGGAGAGGCCATTGACGTTCCATCCGAAAGGTAATAGGCCGAGTCGCTTCCCACAATTCGCACCCCAGGCTCTCCCGACTCAGCGTACATGTCAGTTCCTCTAGCTCGAAGCGAAAGTATATCAAGCCCGGGTGCAACGATATCAACAAGTGAACCAAACGTAGAAAACTCGGTGACATAGCCAAAGGAATTGGCGGCCCCTACCACAAAGGTGGAATCGAAAGCCGCCGGATAGTATCGTTCATTGGTGCCGGAGTTGCCGGATGCAATACATACAAAGACTCCCTGCTCCCTCGCGTAATTCAGCGCGGCCTGCAAGAAGCCTGATACGAAGGGCGTTCCCCAACTGAGATTGATAACCTTTGCTCCAGCGCTGACTGCATACACCACTCCTTGTGCCCCAACCGAAACAAACCCATTCGGAAAAAT
>JBBTMW010000144.1:0-5939 GCA_038067995.1 Candidatus Zixiibacteriota bacterium | reverse complement strand
AGATGCATCCTTAATGTGGTGCCGTGCGGCTGTTCAACAAACTGGCGGTGAAAAATCTGTCGATATTTCAAAAAGTAATGGCCATAGAATCGGGGAGGGAGCAAGTCGAGAAGTTCCTCCAGGAGTGTCTCAAATCGATCGGTGAGTCCGAATGCCAGCACCGTCGGAACCTGACCGCCGCTGTAAATGAGAACGGCCTCGGCGATGGCGCTCCACGAAGCGTTGTCAGCCGCCCATTGACAGTCCCCGAAGTAGAAGTCGTCCAGGTCGCCAAGATGATAGGCGAAAAGAATCGGGTCTTTCTGGAAATGACGAGCCAGTCGCGCCTTGTCGTGGGTGAATAGAAGCATGCTATCAAGCTAACCGACAACGCGCGTCGAGACAAGTCGGCTGGTTATCGCTTGTAGCCGAATTTTCGGAGAAGCGCGTGGCGCTCCGCTTTGTCGAATTCCTCTTCGATTCCGGCGGGCGGTTCTCCATCGATAACTCCAAGGACTCCTCGTCCCTGAGGGGACTCAGCGACCACAACCTCGAGAGGATTGGCGGTGGCGCAGAAAATCCGGCAGACTTCGTCGACCGCTTTTATCCGTCCGAGGACATTGATGGGAAACCCGTCGCGAAGAAAGATGAAGAACGTATGCCCGCAGGCGACGTCAAAAGCCGCGACCTCGGCGGCCTCTATCAACTCCTGTGAGTTGCCGTCACTGCGCACCAACCGCTTGCCGGAGGCCTCACAAAAGGCAACGCCAAACTTGATAGTGGGAGAAGATGATATCAGTGTCTCGTAGATATCTTCCACTGTCTTAATGAAATGAGATTGTCCGAATATGACGTTGGCCCCAACCGGTATGGTAACCGATAGGAGTTTTGTCCTGATATCTCCGTGTATCATTCCTTCTCCTGCACATTCTTGAACAGTTCATCATTCACGCCGCTGTTCACAACCGGATTGCGGTAATGCTCAGTTCCGGCAAAGCTGACGCCGATAAAAAACATGGCTTTCCCTTTGCCGGTTATTTCAAACCGCTTCGGAAGCCAGACGCCATCGGGAGTCGGGGCATAGCTTATCGACATGCGCATCTCTTTCATTTTGAACATCGTGCGATGCACCAGCTCGGCCGGGGAGAAATCGACACGAACGAGGTTAAATGTCTCGATATCAAAAAAGTAGTCGCCGTTGAACCGGTCTTCGCGGATTTCATTTGATGACACCCGGAAATGATGACAGGTGTATCCGTCGATCACCTCGGTCTCCATCCCTTCATAGGAGATGGTGTAATCCTTTCGGCTGGCAGGCAGGAACGGCGAGACCATTCGATACGAAATGTCTTTGGCTTTGCGCCGCACTTTCTTTTCGGCTCGTTCGGCGGCTTCTTTGTCGCGATCTTCGGGGGATTGAAGCTTAGCCTCTTTATAGAATTCCAGTATTTCTTCGTGGTACCATGCGGTGTCGGGGAGATACTTGATTGTTACCCGCTTGATTAGGCGCGCCTGCTCTTCAAAGACGCCATCGTCATTCTTTTTCCCCTCGATATACTCGGCGTCAAAGACGACGTCATGGACTGTCGCGCGCCACAGCGTGTCGGTGGCGACAATACGGGCAATAAGGGCTTCGGGATCAATCCCCGGCGCATCTTGTGCAGAAAATGCTGTATGTGAGCCTGCGAAAATAAGAACGAACATGCCTACGCATGCCACGAGTTGTTTCATTTGGGTGGGTCTCCTATTATGATAGACTGAATAATATCTCCGGGAACAATCTCGTCGACAACCTCCATGCCGGATGTTACTTCGGCAAAGACGGTGTAGCGTCCTTCCAGATGTGGTTGTGGCGACAAAGTGACAAACCACTGTGAACCGCCGGTGTCTTTTCCTGACGTGGCGATGCCGACTGTGCCGCGCTTATACGGTGCGTTGGTATACTCACAACGAATCATATAGCCAGGGCTACCCGATCCATCGCCGCGGGGGTCTCCCCCCTGAACGACAAAATTCGGGACGACACGGTGAAAACTAAGGCCATCGTAAAATTCGTCTTTGATCAGTGATAAGAAATGGAGAACGGTGAGTGGCGCTAACTGAAAATTCAGCTCCATCTTGAAATCCCCTTTGGATGTCACGACTGTGACGACGGGATTCGTGGTTACCGTCTCGAATGCCTTCTTCAGTTGTTTATCCGTGATGCGAGTTTTGGCATATCGCACTGCCGAAAGGTGGTCTTCGCCGAGCGCCTCTTTGGCGGCGTCGACGGCCTCGCGCCTGACGATATATTCGTCGTCGGTCATTGCTTTGACAAGGATGCTTCGCGCTATCGAATCGGGCGCATTGGCAAGAAACGCTTTCGCGACATCGACGGCCCCACGGCGGAGATCGATGTCATCAAGGCCGGTGCGGTCAAAGAGCGACCGCAGATCCCGTAGGTAGCGAGTGAGCTTGCGAATCTTGACCTGTTCGATAGCGGTCGAGGTGACAGTAAAGTCAGCGTCGGCAAAGGCCTTCGAGATATAGAAATCGACATTGAATGAATCGGTACCAAAAAGGGTTTCCAGAGCGGCGTTTCTCACAAGAGGGTCCTCATCCGCAAACAATAGAGCGGCACGTGAGGTGACTTTATCGCTCTCTGTCAGTCCATACGATCTGGCGCAGGCCGCCCGCACGAACGGATTGGCGTGGGTCGCCATGGAATCAAGCAGACCAAGGGAATATTCCTTTTCCACTGAGGCGAGATAGGTGATTGCCGCCGAGAGAATGTTACGGCTGGAATCGGTCGATATCATCGTCCGCGCTGTGGCGGTGGCGCATGCATTTACCTGGCCTTTCAACGCTGTCAGCAATTCCACGGCGAGTTTTTCGTCGCTTTCGTGAAACAGCTTGGAGCAAAGCTTGTCCATTGCCTCCACTGTCTTTTTCGGCGCCAGAGAGCGAATCGCCTGCGCCACCACTCCTTTGTCGCCGTCGTTGAGGGCTATAGCGAGGTAGTGGCTGGCTTCTTCGGTTTGCACAACTTGTAATCCACGAACAGCAAGGCCTCGAATAAAAGGGTCAGGGTCAGCCAGATAGTTGACATAGATTGCCGCACCTTCCGGGCATCCCAAGCGGGCGAGGGCATAGAGCGCCTCGCGCTTGACGCCGTCATCCGGTTCTGTTTGGAAAAGAGTAACAAGCTGGGGGGCTTTCTCTTTGGCATTCGCAAAGAATAAACCTCGACAGGCCCCTTCACGAACCTCAGGGGCTTCACTGTTCAGAAAATCGACGAGCCTGTTTCGAACATCCTGCGAGCTGGTGTCGGCGAGTCTTCCTGCGGATATCAGCGCCTCGCGCGCTGCCTCTGGCTGCAAATCTGTCGCGCTCTCCGCCAATGTCAGGGCGATACCCTTGTCACCCGTCTGGCCGATTGCGAATGCCGCGGCGATTGCCACCGAGAGGGAATCATCATTCAACAGCGGGAAGAGTTTCTCGGCACAGCCGTTTCCACCGATTCGCCCGACCGCCAACGCCGCGCTGGAACGAATTTCCACGGAATTGTCAGTGAGATACTTGAATAATTGTTCATCGAGTTTGCGCTGATCTTCGAGATGGATAATTGTTGCGAGCTTTTCGGAACGACTACGCTCGCGAACGATATCCCAGCCGTAATAGGCCAAAAAGCCAAGTACACCGACTCCGAGAACAATGAGAATATTACGAGCGGCAGGATTCATACAGTCGGCCAATCTATGCCTGATTGTGCCGGCGGGTCAAACAAATTAAAAAGCGGTTGCAGTTATTTCCCGGCATATTTACGGGCGGAGCGTTCCAGCGCCGGGCGGCTCAGCGATTTGATCTTCTTGTTCAAAACTCGAATGTCGGATTCACCCAGCCTGTTGAGCCGTTTCGAAAAAGCCCCCGATTTGATTTCGCCAAGAGTCTTTTGCATCTGCTTTCGCACATGGGCATCAATGACTTTCGGGCCGGTGAGATACGAACCATACCGCGCCGCAACCGAGATGCGATTAAACATCCCCTCAATGCCAAATCTCTTTACGAGATCGATAATCAGATCGAGTTGGTATGCCACTTCGAGATAGGCATGCTCGGATGGAATCCCCCCCTTCACAAGCGTATCGAATCCGGCTTGGATCAATCCCGCCAACCCGCCGCACAAGACGGCCTGCTCGCCAAAAATATCGCCAACGGCCTCCCACGCGAATGTCGATTTCACCAGTCTCGATTTTTTGATGCCGATTGCGTCGGCGAATCGGACTGCTGTCTGCCACCCCTTGCGACTGGGATTCTGATGGACAGCGTAGAACGCCGAGACCGAGCGGTCGCCGAGATATCTCTCCCGAAGCGCCAGCCCCGGAGCGTGGGGGGCGAGCATGATGACATCGCAGTTCGAAGGCGGGCGTACAAATCCAAAGTGAACCGCCATGCCACTCAGAAAGAGAATAGTTGTGCCCGGTTTCAGATTTGGAGCTATTTCTTTTTCAAAGACTCGCCCATGTAAGTGATCCGGAATCGCCATCACCACAAGCTTTGCTTGTTTTACTGCGTCCGCGACCGAGGTTATCTTTGACATTCCTTCTTTGCGGGCACGAACGACTGATTTTGAGCCTTTCTTCAGCCCCACCACCACCGGCCAGCCGGAGTCTCGCAGGTTCAAGGCTATCGCCCGCCCCTGCGATCCATAGCCGAGAACCGTCGTGGCCGGGTTAGCGCTCTTCGATTGTCTCTCTTTCATGGCCGGAGTATACATTTTCGGTTTGACAATTGCCACCGGCAGAGTTGAATTGAGACAAGTGACACACCGCAAAGACCCGATGGCATATGTCGACTCTCTTATCCGGACCGCCCTTGAGGAAGATATTGGGCGCGGCGATCTGACATCCCTTGCTTGTCTCGAACCAAATCCTCTCCGCGCCCACATTGTTGCAAAGTCCGTTGGCGTTCTTTCTGGCCTCATGCCAGCTCTCAAAGTGTTCGACATCGTCGACTCGGCCAACCGCATCACTCCTCTCAAACAGGAAGGGTCAGCTTTTGCCGCGGGTGACATCATTCTCAACATCGACGGTTTCAATCAGACGGTGCTGGCCTCTGAGCGGGTGGCGCTCAATTTTCTGGCCCATCTGAGCGGTGTCGCTACGATGACCTCGCGGTTCGTCGCAAAACTCAACGGCTCCCGTTGTCGGGTCCTTGATACTCGCAAAACCACCCCCGGCTGGCGCTATCTTGAAAAGCTGGCCGTCCAGCATGGCGGAGGAGTCAATCACCGCTTCGGGCTTTTCGACATGATTCTCGTAAAGGACAACCACATCGCCTCGGCCGGTTCAGTAACCGAGGCCGTCCGTCGTGCCCGCGAGTTCATGAAAACCTCGGATTTTCGCCTGCAATTTGATATCGATTTGCATGACATCTTCATCGAGGTCGAAGTGACCAATGAGAATGAGCTTCGCGAAGCCTGCGACTCCCAGGTCGACAGAATCATGCTCGACAACCAGTCGCTTGCATCTCTGGCGCGTCTTGTCGAATCGGCCCGCAAACTGAATCCATCCATCCAGCTCGAAGCCTCGGGGAATATCACCCTCGATACCGTTGCCGAAGTGGCCGCGACGGGGGTCGACTTTGTTTCGATAGGGGCTTTGACCCATTCCGCTCCGGCCTCCGATTTCAGCTTGAAAGTTGTCCCCGGGTAAAATCCTGTGAACCATCTCGAATTGGAAAATCTTGCCGAACGGACACTGTCCGTTGTTCGCTTCGCGTCTTCTTCCCAGACTCTCATATCACTTTCAAAGAAGACCGGCGCCGATGAGGCGCAGATTCGCACCGCCCTTGAGATTCTGCACGACTGGGGCTATAAGATTCGACGCACCCCTCATGGCGAAGTGGCTTTCGTCTCCGCTCCCGATCTCTTGTCATCCACAGAAATCGGCCACCATATGCAATCACGACGCATGGGGGCG
>JBBTMW010000143.1:0-5347 GCA_038067995.1 Candidatus Zixiibacteriota bacterium | reverse complement strand
CGAACCCATCGAGCCGCCGATGAATTCGAAATTCATCATGGCGAATGACACGGGAATACCCCCCATCTCGGCCATACCGGCAATGACGCCGTCTTTGTAACCTGTTGCCAGTTGGGCGGCACGGAGGCGATCCGGATATTTCTTGGAGTCCTTGAATTTGAGCGGATCGCGTGAAGTCAGATTGATATCGTATTCGTCGAGACGTCCGCCGTCGAGTAGAATCTGGATATACTTCTGACTGCTGATGCGGAAATGATAATTGCAGGAGGAGCAGACCCAGAGGAGTTGCTCCATCTTCTTACCGTAGATGATTTCCCCGCACGAAGGGCATTTCTGCCACAGCCCTTCGGGGATGTTTCGCTTTTCCTGGGGTAGTACACCCTGCCGTGTTTTCTTAAACCATTCCATATTCGTTACTCCGACAGGTCAAAATATTTTACCATGACAAGGGCATCTTCCACCGGCCGGCGGTAGTAGTTCTTCCGGCGGTAAAGTTCCCTGAACTCGTGACGCTCGTAAAATGCGATGGCGCCATCATTGCTGGAGCGTACTTCCAGCAAAAGAAACTCGCAGGAGGCCTCTTTCACGACCTCAAATACGCATTCCAGAAGCCGTTTGGCAATTGATTTCCGTCTCCATTCGGGATCTATCGCGATGTTCGTCAGGTGCGCTTCCGGCGGGGAAAGATAATAGCAGGCATAACCTGTTACAACGCCATTATTTTCAGCGACAAATCCCCCCCATTCGTCTCCCTGGAGCTGTTCGAGAAATGCCTGGTGCGGCCAGGGATCGGGAAAAATTTGCTCTTCCAATTCACAGAGACGGGGGACATCTTCGGCGGACATCCGGCGAAGAATGGTTATCCCTGAAGTTGTGTCAGAGGGATCGTCGTCCATGATTAATTTCCGCCTGAGAAAGTTGAATGTAGAGCGGTTCAAGGGATGCTATATCCGGTATCTCTCCGCGCTCCAGTTTCTCCCGACCAAGTCGGAGAAGGATGGATGCGGTAATTTGTAGGCTGGCGCTCAGATTCCGGCGCGAAGAATCGCCGCAATCGCAAGATGATGAGCAATGTATGCAGGCAAACGGTTTGGTTCCGCCAATTGCGGCAAACTCGGCAATTGACATGGCGCGAACATTGTTGATATCCAACTTGCCGTTGTCGTATTGAGTAACAAGCAATTCCCCTTTGCGAACCGAGGTGCACAAGTCTATCGGTTCGCGTTCGTGCCGGAGGCTGACGGCGGCAATTTCGAATATTGAGACACCCACTATCGGAATCTTGCGCGCGACGGCGATTCCTTTAGCGGCTGAAATAGCGATGCGAAGGCCTGTAAATGAACCCGGGCCGGTACCAACTACTATCCCATCACATTGAGCCGGGCCAAGTCCCGCCGATTGACAGAGGGTGTCGATTCGCCGGATAATCATTTGCCCCAGGGACTGCTCGGTCTCGGTTTCACTATGAACCAAGCGGTCGCCGCCGAAGGCCAGTGCAAGGCGAAGGGTCGGTGATGAGGCCTCGATGGCAAGGAGGCTGGCAGTGCTCCAGTCGCTCATGCCGTCACCAGCGTGATCTCTATGCCGCGGGATGTTTCGTCGTCGGATATCATCGTCACCTGATAATAGCGATCGGGCAAACGACTCCCGGCTCGCTCCCCCCATTCGATGACAGCGACGCCATCGCGCGAGAGATAGTCGTCCCAGCCTGTCTCGGTCAATTCATTGAGGGAGGAAAGCCGGTACAGGTCAAAATGATAAAGGCTCGGTTCACCGCGATATTCGTTGAGGATGGTAAACGATGGGGAATGCACCTTTGCGGGATCAATCCCCAACCCTTCGGCGAGTCCGCGAACAAAGACCGTCTTACCGGCGCCGAGTTGACCGCTCAAGACAAGGCAATCGCCGCTCTTGAGAAGGTGGGCGACAGTACGCGCAACCGCGCGGGTTTCCTCTTCCGAATGGGTGGTAACGCGAAGAACCGACTGCACGTCACCGCCTCGGACGAAGCACCGCAACGGGTACAACCATTTCTTCGAGAGAGACTCCTCCATGCTGGAAGGAGTTCTGGAACTGCCGCACCATTTCGTTGTAGTTGTTGGGATAGACAAAATAGAAGTCTTCCTTGGCAATAATGTAGGTGGTGGCGAGAGTGAGAGAGGGCAAGCGCCACTGGTCGGGCTTCTTAACAATCATCGATTCCTTAGGATCGGAATTGAGGTTGTCGCCATATTTGTACCGAAGATTGGTCGAGGTCGTCTTTTTGCCGTGCGCCATAGTGCCCCGCTTGCAGAGCACCGAGCCGTGATCGCTGGTGATGACGATAGTGACGTCGCGCGCGGCATAGGATTTCAGAATGGAGAACAGGGGGGAATGGACAAACCAGGTGCGCATAAGGGTGCGAAAGGCCGCTTCTGTTCCGGCAATTTCGCGGAGAATCACGTTGTTCGACCGGCCATGTGCGAGAATATCGAGAAAATTGAAAACTATCGACACAAGTTGGGAGTCGTAGAGATCGGCCACCCGGCGGGCAATATTTTCACCCTCGGTGTTATTATTGATCTTGAGATAGCGCGGCTTGCGCTCGAAGCGGAGTCCGTTGCGGGCGAGATTGTCCTCCATGAAGCGATCTTCCATGCGGTTGAGAGAGCCTTCATCGGGGGAATCATAATTATCTGGATAAGCGCGATGGATATCATCGGGAAACATCCCGGCAAAGATCGCGTTGCGCGAAAAAGGGGTGGCAGTGGGAAGAAGGGAGAAATAGGCCTCTCGCTGAATGGTGAAATAGTCGGCCAGAATCGGCTCAACCAGCATCCACTGGTCAAGGCGCATGCAATCGACTACGATGAAAAGAACTTTGTTTTTCTTCTTCAGTTCAGGAACGACATATTTGCCGACGACATCACAAGAAAGAGTCGGGCGGTCGGCCGATTTGAGCCACGAAAGATATGATGATTGAATATATTTCGTGAACTCGGTGTTCCACTCTTTGCGAGTTCCCTCGTGCGTCTGCTCAAGCCCCACCTCGTTGTGGTGGTCGAGTTCCAGATTCCACCATGCGATAGTCTCGGCGGCGCCAAGCCAGTCGTCGGGGGCTATTGCACCGAATAATTTCTGATTGAACTTGTTGATGTCGGTGATATAGCGACGCATCGAAGAGCCTGATTGTATCTTCTTGGTGTCAAGGATGCGTTTTATGACAAGGAGTACCTGCGACGGAATGACCGGCTTGACGAGATAATCGTCAATCTTCTGCCCTATCGCCTCCTCCATCAGAGTCTCCTCTTCCGATTTTGTCACCATGACAACCGGCAGATGGGGGCGGAAATCCTTGATTTCTTCGAGAGTAGTCAGACCGTCTTTACCCGGCATCATTTCGTCGAGCAGAACAAGATCGAAATCTTCCTTACGTGTCAGGGCGACGGCGTCGTGGCCCGACATGGCGGTGGTGACGTCGAATCCCCGCTCCTGGAGAAACAGAATGTGGGGTTTGAGCGAATCGATCTCGTCATCCACCCAGAGAATGCGCTTTTTGTCTGCGCCTGTCATGTGGTCCCTTTCGTACTGCTCATGGGCAGTAACATTTCAAAGACGGTTTCGCCCGGTTTCGAGCGCAGGAGAACGATTCGTCCCCCATGATATTCTTCTACAATCCTCTTGACCAAAGTGAGGCCCAGTCCCCAGCCTCTTTTTTTGGTCGTGAAGCCCGCCCGAAAGACCTTGCGCTGGGCGGCCGGAGGAATGCCGGGACCATTGTCGGTAATGTGGATTGCAACCAGATTGCCGATATCGGCGCGACCAGTGGTAATCGAGATGCGGCCGTTAGAGGCGTCGACAGCCTGCAGGGCATTCTTGATGAGATTTTCGAGCGCCCATCCGAACAATTCGACATTCAGGGGAATGTCAGGAATTATGCCGGGAGTGAACATAATAGTCGTCCCTTTCCCTTGCAGAGGGAGGCGACGGGTGTAGTAGTCGGCGGTTTCTTTCACTATTTCGTTCAGGTCGCCGTCACGAAGCTCGGGAACAGAACCTATCTGGCCAAAGCGATTGGCGACTTTTTGAAGACGACCGACGTCGACTTTCATGTTGTCTACTGTTTCGGTCAGACGTGGCGTGAGTGATTCCCCCGATTCGACAATTTCGAGCCACCCCATGAGGGATGAAATCGGCGTGCCGAGTTGATGAGCAGTCTCTTTGGCCATTCCCACCCAGATATGCCGCTCTTCGCTTCTCTTGATGTTCTGAAATCCTATAACAGCAACGATAACGAAGGCCAACACTATCGCGATTTCGATAAAGGGCATCATCGTCAGTTGGGTGATGACGGCCGAATCCCCATAACAAAAATAATTGAAGTGATCCTCCGCGAACTGAATGGGAAAATCGCCGTGCTCGGCAGTCATGTCATCGGCCATTTCTTTTAACCGCTGGCGTGTTTGTACTGTGGTATCAGCTGGATCAATTCGTTCGATATTTCGCCAGTGAATCGGCTGACGATCGCCATCGAGCACAATGATTGGGAAAGCCGCCTTGACTATGATCTCCTCGAAGATGAACTCCAGTTCGCTCCCTGAGGTAGGTGAATTGGCCGCCATCTGCCAGAGCTTGACATACTTTTCGACCTGCGAACGGGTGTCGGCCTGAAGCTTTTCGATGACGCTGAAGGTGTACCAGATGAAAAGGGCAGATACGATGACCACGCCACCGAGGAGAAAAACCTTGAACATCGTCGAGGGGCCGAGATAGAGGCTGTCGACGCGTCGTGATGTGAGCGGAGGTGATGGCATCAGCCGATTTTGTCCATTTTCATATACGGACGCAAGATTTCGGGGATAGTTATCGTTCCATCGGCATTCTGATAATTCTCAAGAATGGCCGGAACCAGTCTAGCCAGAGCCAGGCCGGAACCGTTGAGGGTGTGAACGAACTTTATTGATTTGTCGTCGTCGCGGAAACGGCAATTCATGCGGCGGGCCTGGTAATCGGTGAAATTCGAGATGGACGATATTTCAAGATATTTTTCCACCCCCGACGCCCATAATTCGAGGTCAAAGGTTTTCGCAGAAGCATTGCCGAGATCTCCCGAAGATAGGCAAACAACGCGATAGTGGAGATTGAGCATTTGCAGAATTTTCTCCGCCTGCCTCACAAGCGATTCAAGCTCATCCCATGATGTCTCGGGGCGAACCAACTTGACCAGTTCCACTTTATCGAATTGATGCACCCTAATCATACCGCGGGTGTCTTTTCCGGCGGAACCGGCCTCGCGCCTGAAACATGGGGTGTGGCCGACCATGTAGATGGGGAGTTTGTTTGCTTCTAAAATCTCCTGCTTGAAGAT
>JBBTMW010000142.1:0-10998 GCA_038067995.1 Candidatus Zixiibacteriota bacterium | reverse complement strand
TTTTCTTTCGTGGGAAAAGTCTTATACCGCAACCACTCCGTTGACAGCTATTTCTGAATAGCCCATCGCTGTCGGGCGTACCTCTATCAATTGCTCCACCCGGTTTTTTATCTCTTCGGTGTGAGTAATCAGAAATATCTGCGGAAACCGCTCCCTGAGATTGACCATCGCCTTCAAAATTAGCTCCTTTCGGTCGCTATCCTGCGAGCCGAATACTTCATCAAGAATGATAAAACCCCGCTCCAGTCCGGCCGACATGCTGATTGACAATGATATTGCCAACCGCAGGCAGAGATTGGCGAGGTCTTTTTCTCCCCCCGAAAACCGACGGATACCGTAAAACTGGCTGGCATCCATAATCCGCATCTCATAATCGTCGTCAAGTTCAATTAAAGCATATTTCCCGTTGGTCACCTCGGCATACAGACCGCTCGAAAGCTCTGCCAGCGTCGGGCGAATCTGGGCTATCAACCCTTCTCGAAAATCTCCGAATATGGACGAGAGCTTCTGGAGATAATGTTGCTCGTCAAGAAACTGCTCTCTTTCCTGAGCAAGACGAACCAGCCGCGCGATGGCCTCTTCTTTCCCTTTCATATCCATTTCCATGACTCGTATATGGCTGTCGGCTGAAGTACTTCGAGCGAGCGCTTCCTCCCGCTCTTTAGCGGCCTCGTTTCGGTTCACTTCTGCCGCAAGGAATAGTTGCTCGTCAAAGTTCAATCCGGCCAGTTCAGTTTCAAAGCGCGAAACAACATGAATGGCCTCTTCCGCTTCGTTGCTGATATCCTCAGTCTGGCGCTCTACTTCCACGGAGCGGCCGAGCTGTCCTCGAAGAATATCCAATTCACTTTTTCCGGCCTCCATCTTTTTCACAGAGAACTCAAGCGCGGCGCATCGATTCTCATCAAAGACCGCCTCCCCTGCCCCTGCCAGTTCCTTCTCTATGCCGGCAAGCTGTCCGGAAACCGTGATCATATCCTCGGAGATTTGAGTCCGCTCCTTTTCAAGGGAAAGAGCTTTTGCATCGAGAGTCCGGGCCTCTTCCATCTGCGCAGTCAATGTCTCTAAACTTCGTTTCTCTTCCGTTCCGCGAGTAGTCAGCGTCGATTCTTCGGCGCTCAGCTTGCCTATGTCAGCCTTTACAATCAGCAGATCATTTTCAAAATGGGCGCGAATGGTGGCAAAATCATCCCCAAGCGGACGCCGGCAACGATCGCACTCCGACCCCGGACCAAGGCTTTCAATCGAGCCAAGTTTCTCCGACAGCTTCGCCGCCTCTTTTTCTGCCTGCGTTTTCCGGGCACGGATCCCGCTCAGGTCATCCCGCATGGCGGCAAGGCGTTTCTCCTTGTCGGCAATCATCTCCGGCAAACCCGTGGGAAGCGTTGCCAGCATTTCTTTGGATTTCAGCAGACCCACTTCAATTGCGCCGAGCCTCACCTGCTTCTTCTCTACCTCCTCGACTAATTGCCCGCGGCGTTTTTTCAGGGAATCTACAAGCACAGCCCGCTCTTTCAGATTCCTAAGCTCCGCCAATTCGAGCCGGCTCTTCTCTAACCCGGCCGTCTCTGATTCGAGAATACGCGCCCTTTCAGATAGACGAACCAAATCTGCCGATTCCCTGCGCAACCCTTCTAGCCGCTTGGCGAGCGTGTCACGCTTTTCGATTGCCCCTTGCTTCATGGCCGAAAGCTCTTTGAACCGGGCATGCTTGGCGACCATCGATGAATAATATGCGGTCGATTCGGCCAGTTTCTTGTCTGCCTCGGCAAGAGCCGATTTGGAGATATTGGCTTCAGATTTGGCGTCTGCTATTTTGAGGCCAAGGGATTCAATGTCCGCCAAGAGAAGATTTCGGTCTGAAAGTTGCCGCCCAACGACGGCCGCCTTTTCCTCGGCAGTTCGGCTATCGGTTCGGACATTCTTGATGGCGCTGTCGAGCCGTTCGATCCCCAGCATTCTCGTGAGGTGCTCGCGCCTCTTTGAGGCCACAACATCAGTGAACGCGCTCAGCTCGGCCTGCCGAGCGAGAAACGATGTCCGAAATCCGAGCCAATCCAGTCCGATTAGCTGGCTGATGGCCGCCTCGGTGTCGGTCACTCCGACCGATTCTGACCGCTCGCTTCGGAAGAGCTTTACCTCGGCCCGGTCGGTCTTGCCAATAAGCCGACGCTCCACCCGGTAGTCTTCCCCCCTGACATTAAATGTCAGGGCGACTTCGCAGTTGTCGCTTGGTGAGGCAAAACCGGATTTGACCTCATCCCGGCCGGTTCGAGCCGCGGGGGTTCCATAAAGCGCCCAGGCGATGGACTCGACAAGCGACGATTTCCCCGCTCCGTTGGGGCCATGGATTCCTATGACGGCGTCGGGGAATCTGAGCGACACCCGTTTTAGCACCCGGTAATTCTTGACCTCAAGGGCGATGAGTTTCATGAGGGATGAATATACGGAGTTAAAGGCGGCTGTGCTTGTGGTCGAAGGCGAGCCCAAATCACATCTTCGTTGACATTCTTCTCCCCCTCTTCGTAGGTCGGCGTTCCGAGGCCCCGCCAAGGGCGGGACGAGAAACCCGACACTCTTCCCGTTACTCCCCGAACTTCTCATTACCAAATTCGATGGCGCTCATCCCCCAGTCATTTGTGTAATATCCTCCTGCTATGAACTTGGAAAACGACAAATGGCTGTAGTCCAATGGAGAAGAAACCAACCCGTGCTTCACGGGATTGTAATGTATGTAATCCAAGTGTCTTTGCAGGTCGGTTTCGTCTCGCAGGATATGGTCCCAAAACCTGTTTTGCCATACCCGTCCCGGACCGCTGATAGCTCTGTATCTTCGGCTATAGGTCACCTTGAACAAGTGTACGCCCTGGGACAACTTCTCGCGAGTTGGATCAATGATCACATGAAAATGGTCGGGTAGGACTACCCACGCCAGGGGTCGTTCATGCAACCAGCAGTCGAGAAACAGATGTGGATGGTCCAGAAGAATCGGCCGTCTTAGATGGGTCACACCGGTGATAAACACGGGACGATCCGAAACCGGGTATCTGCGAAGCGATTTCATAAAGCCAAAGATGTCGGGTTTCTCTCCCGTCCGCAAATGCGGACGGGTTCGGAACACCGACCTACCTTTGCGCCTCAACTCTTCTCTTCGTAGGTCGGCGTTCCGATCCCGCCAAGGGCGGGAGAGAAACCCGACGCTCTTCCCCCCCTCCGGAAAATATTTCCATTTTACCCCTTGACAGAAATCCGACCTGATGTATCTTGCCTCCGAGCGTGCCCAGCACTGTAAGGCATTGAGAGCCACTTATATGTCAAGCTTTGCTGAACGTAAAATACCCTCTGACTCGCAACTGTAGAAAACGCTAATGAAAAACACCTTCAGCGATGATGGTGTGGTATGCTTTGTCGTGAACGATGCAAATCGAACGCAAACAAGCAGACATCGATAGCTATTCTCCAGCAAAAACTTCCAATTCATCATTTACCTGAAACACCCTTATTACCCGACTGCATGCCATACATGTGGTTTGTCTTCAGGAGGTGACATTACATAGATATCGTAACTAATCGTATGAGTGAAAAAGCTTTCAAACAAAAAGACAACTAACTGGAGTGCATTAACGTTTTGATGCACTTCGACTCCAAGATAGGAATAGCAATGAATTCGTTAACTGATGTCATGATCCCGCATTTCCCTGGACATAAATGGGATATGGCAGTCTGCCGCATGGCCTTTGCGCTTTCGCGCACCGAGCTTGGTAGCCTGCAGACATCACGAGGCGAATTTGACACTTTTCCTGAGTCTTTAAGGAGGACTTAAATGTTAAAACGACTGATAATCGCGGTATTCGCCTTGAGTCTCGTATTGAGCCTCAGCGGTACGGCATTTTCAGATGTGAGCAAACCGCACCAGCTTGAGAGGTACGAGCCGTCTAATCCGAGCAACCCCAATTTTAAAGATGGTGTTACGGATCCTCGACCGGCTAAACCTTCGCAGAGGATTGATCTTAGCAATCCCGCGGAAGGTTTCAACCTTACTTCTCACACGAAACCGGTTTCGCTTCCATCTGGATATTTTTGTGACGCACTGGACAACTCCGGCGGCCTCGCGGCTTTCTTTACCATCCCAAATGTGGCTGGCACGAGATTGCAGATGGCATCCCGGTTCACAGTTGGCATCGGCATTACATGTACCGTTCAAGTCTTCGAAATAGGCTACTACGGTATTTATTCCGGTACCCCGGGTGCCCGTGCGTATTTGTATGACGACGATGGTTTCGGTCAGCCGGGCGCAAAGCTCGACTCGGTCGACTGGGACAACGCATTCCTTGTCGCCCTCGATGGCGCCGGTGGTGGAAACCTCATCGGTAGCTTCCCGGGAACCTGGACGTTTACAGAACTGGAATCCTATCACATCGGATTTGGGGCGACCGGCGCAGGCCAGGTAACTCTTCTCTCCGACGATGGCGTTACCGGCCCTCAGAGCGGTAATGAAACAGGCTCCAGCTTCTATTCGACCAATCCTGGTTCTGGGTGGGCGTCTAACTTGACACAGTACGGCACCGATTATGCGATGTATATCGTCTCTAATCGTTGCTGCGCAGACATTCCATTTTCCGATTGCTACACAAAGTCCTACTGGTCAGATGTGACCTATGCGTTTGGCCTTCCAAATGGCACCGGCACACGCACCGCTCTTGGCGAGCGCTTTAGCGTTACTGGTCCCGAGACACTGAAATCTGTTGACGTATATGTATACTATGCAGATCCCGGTGTTGATATTGCGGTCTCCGTTTATGCCGACGCTGGTGGCCTTCCCACTGGTGCGCCTTTGGCTTCTGTGACTGTCCTGAATGGCGCGCTGTCATTCTTTCCGTCAGCTCAGAATTTTGATTTCTCAGCGTTCAACCTCGTTTTCGAAGGCGATTTCCATATCGCGGTTGAAGCGCCGGGAGCGATTCCGGGTGTGCAGAATGCGGCTTTGCTTGCTGATGATGAGACAGTTGATCCGACTGGGCGCGGAATCGCGTTCCATCTCGGAGTTTGGAAGTCGATCTTTGCCGCCGCTGGCATTGACGTTGACTTCTTGATCGAAGCCAATCTGTGCAAAGACGAATTTTCGATTTGCAAAGAGCATAATGATCACTATGATGCCATCGGTGGCTTCCTCCGCCTGCCCCGCCCCGATTGGGGTGTGACAGCGTGGGCTCAGCAGTTCACCGACCTTGGTGAGAATTGCGAAGTTCGTCGCATTGATACTTGGTGGTCATGGCATTCATCTGATGCTGGTCGCACACTTTATGATTCAACTGTTCACGTTGACGTCTATTCCGACGCCGGTGGACTTCCGGGAGTCCTCGTCGGTGGAACGACGATTACACCTGCGGATTTCAATGCCGCGGGTGATATTGGTTTCACTGGCTCCACGTACTGGTTCCCAGTGTCCAAAGATGTCGATGCACTCGACATTTTTGTCACAGGTTCCTATTGGGTGGTGTTGACGAACGAATCCCCCAGCTTTGACGTTGGCGGAGCTCGTCCACTACTCGATGCCGATGGTTCGGGAACTTCCTCTCCCAATTCATCTGCAACTTATGATGTTTCTATTCCGGGTTGGCAAGTGCTCGACACTTGGTGGCCACTCCCGGGTGCTACCATTCTTGTTGACGTAAAGACTTGCTGTATCCCGTTCACGGAATACACCTGTCAGACCGCCCAGGATTGGTCCACTCCAGCGGGTAACTTCCAGCGCACCGGTCGCACCGATGTCTCGCTCAGCGATGCATTTTGCGATCTGAATCAGCGCTGGTATTATGAGCACCCGACCCAGTTGATCGCCTGGGGAGCCCCAGTGACCTTCAATGGCCGAGTCGCTCAGGTTTGGTCTGGAACGCTCACCCAGTTCGACCTTCTGACTGGCGCCATTAATTGGACCAAGTCAGGCGCTCCTCAATTGGGTAACAACATGCGTTGCACCCCGACTGCCGCCACCGTTGGCGGTATCGATGTGCTCTTTACCGCAGGTGGTAACCAGCAGAGCGTAACATGCTGGGATTGGAACACTGGTGCAGTGATTTGGAACCGCCCCGGTCCGTCAGGATCCGGTGGTGGCGCAGCTCGCTGGGGCGTCTTCTCGCTTGCCAATCAGGCTGGCACTGACGTCCTCTACACCTGTTCTGAAACTGGTAAAGTTGTGGCTATCGACGCCGCAACCGGCGCGCTCTTTGGCGGATGGGGTGTCAACCCTATTACGCTGGCCGCTGGTGCCTCTGAAGTCACCAATACCTACAACCCTGTGAATAACCTGTTGTATGTCGGTTCTGCTCCGGCCTCTGGCAATGGTGACGTTATCGCTCTTGATGCCGCCACCGGTGCTATCGTGTGGCAGTTGTCAGTTGCGGGTCCCGGCCTTCGCGCCGCGACTCTGTATTCTGGCGCCGCCGCCGCTACTAGCGAACTTTTCAGCGCTCACGTTTCGTACGAAGGTGGCTTCTTGTATGCCAACTCCCGTATGAACGTGTCGGCCAGTGCGCAATCCCCTGCTGATGGTATTTATTACAAGATAAATGCCGCTACCGGTGCGATTGTTCATGCCGCCAAGTCGCAGAGACTATATCGCGGTACGCCCATTATTGATCAGAACAATGTCATCGTAAATACGATTTCGGTCTGGTCAGTTCCTTCTCTTGGTTTCAGCACTGCTGCCTTCTCGAAGGCCTTTGGTGTTCAAACCTGGTCGAACCTTGAACCCTCCGGCGGCGACTACTGGCTCCCGGGTCTCCTGACCTGCGAACCGGGCGGCGCTCCCGACCAACTCTATGCATTCAGCACGACTGGTTTCATGACTGCCTATGACGCCAATACTGGCGCTCAAGTCTGGAACCGTCGTATGGAATACGGTCAAGTTGGCGGCGCTGGTACTCGTGGATTCGGCGTGGCGTTGTCGAAAGACGGCGAACTCGCAGTATCTCACGAATACGGCGGCCTGGCAGTTCTTGCCAAAGGTGCTGATCGTCAGCGCCTTGAGTTCATCCACTATGTCTATGGTGGCGGAGTGAACTTCGGCGTCAACCCTGCCCTTCCGATGAACCTCGGCTGGGCGGCCAAGAACACTGGCTGTCTGCCGTTGAACATCAGTGCTATCACTGTCGATGGCATTAGCCCAAGTGGTCAGGGAATTCCTACATTTGCAAAACCGACCGTCGTCGGCAACAACCTGACATTAGCTTCCTCGGTTATCGCCGAGAAGATGACGTCAATGGGTTGGGGCGACAAACTGACTTCGATTGCAGATGCAGGCGATGCGACAGTCGCGTCACTTGACAAGACTTCTCGTCGCGAAACAATCAACCGCGCCGCCCTTGCGGCTCCGCCACTCTGGTTTGTCTCTCTTGACGATCCAGGCGCTGGCGATGTCATCGCTCCCGGTGACTCGGTTGAATTGAAGATCACGGTGAACCAGAACTTTATCTCCCGTGGTCCGAACATTGCCTTCGTTGCATTCACAACTGACGATCCGGATTTCTTCCTGAACGACCTAACACTCGCTCCGGAAATCAAAATCCAGCTCGTTGGCGGATGCTTGACCGACACCACTACCCTTACCTTTGGTATGGGTTCGGCCAACTACGAGTGGGTATGGAATATGGGTCGTCTGGGTGATGGCGACGCCACCGCTCACGGCTTCCATATTGATGCAGACGATGCTCAGTACTATCAGGGCTCGTACATCTATTCCGTCTCTGATCGCCGTTGGGCTGGCAACAGCTCTGACTGGTCAGGCTCCACTACCCTTGAATGGTATTCACTCCAGGGTGATCCGAACTGGTGCGACGCCTCATGCAAACCTGCATTGGTTTCCCCGTACACAGTTCCGGCCATCTCCACTGATGGTCTGACCTACACCCCCATCACCGCCAGCATGATCTGCCGTAATTATCTTGATTCCGTGCAGAACTTTGATAATGGCGGCGGCGGCTGGGATGTTGAATTCACACCTGCGCCGTTTGACAACGACTCAACCATGGGTCTCTATGTCAAGTCGCGCACGATCGCCGCTACCAACGAAGCATCTCTTGCCAACGTGACCATCGATCTCATGGAGATCAATGAGCGCAATGGCAACGCGGTGACCGGTTGGTACTTCGGTTCATATAACGATTATGATATCGGCGGTACCGACACCAGTGGCATTGACAAATCGGTCTCCACGGCCTATGCGTGGAACAAAGCCGGATCCAATGGCATCTGGGGTCAAATCAAACTTCCGTTTGGTTGTGGCCAGACTCCGATCATAAACACCCACGGTATGCAGGGCGCTCAAGCGCTGTATGATCCGAACTTCTATTTTGATTCGCAGTATGTGTTCCTGAGCAATCCGGCCGCACATACTTCGCAAATAGTAAGTGGTGGCGACTTCGAACAGCACAATACCTTCACGAAGCATGATTTCACTCCAAATGAAACCATCTCGTTCGGTGTTGCGCATTTCGGATTCCCGACCCAGCCGCATGGCGGCAGTGGCAACACTGCTCCGGCGATGGTGAAGAATCTTGCCCGCTTGGTGAACAAGTGGGTTGGGTTTGGTCGCGGCGATGTGAACAATGACAACGTGATTAACCTCGCGGACGTTGTTTACCTTGCTGGTACTGTCAACTTTGGCGGCCCGGGCGCCATTCCATTCGCTCACCTCGGTGACGTGGACGCTTCTGGAGGAGCTCCTAATCAGGCTGACGTTGATGTCCTGATTAATTTCTACTTCAATTGCGGTCCGTGCCCTTCTGGCGCGTGGACAATGTAATCGCGAAACTTTAGACTGTTTCTAAGGTACACAACCGGCGAGAGCGCAAGCTCTCGCCGGTCTTTTTTTGTGCTTCGCCGTAACTGTGGATGCTTTCGTTGATGGAAAACGTGTACATGGGCGGCAGACGTCCCGTCTGCCCCATCTTTGATCCGTTATCATGCGGTTCCACTCATCCCTCTTTCTCCCATTAGCTCCACCTTCCTCCTGTCACACCCGCCCTTTCTGTCACACCCGCGAAAGCGGGTGCCTATCCTATTCCTTCTCCAACTTCCAGATACTATATTTCAATTTCATGAGCTACTACGTTTACATCATGGCTAGCAGGAGAAATGGCACTCTATACGTTGGAGTTACCAACGATTTGATCAGAAGAGTGTATGAGCACAAGAATGATCTGCATGAGGGATTTACAAAGAGGACCACCTACACATGCTGGTTTATTGGGAATCGTGCGAGAATGTGTCGTCAGCAATCATGCGGGAGAAGCAACTAAAATGGTGGCAAAGAAAATGGAAGTTGTCTCTCATTGAAAGGACGAACCCTGAATGGCGGGATTTGTACGGCGAGCTCTAAGATAACGGTGTCCGTTCCGACTGCAGAGAGTCGCTTTACATGTCATGCCAGCGAAGGCTGGCATCCAGTCTTCTCTTCAAAGTCAAAGACTGGATTCCAGCATCCACTGGAATGACGGAAAAAGAGACGCCCCAGAAACATGTTGTCGACATTCCATTCTTTTCCCATATTCCCCCCAATGCAATCAAATCCACCCATCGAAAACCTCGTCGCCGACCTCTTTGACGTCGTCGCCACCTATCAACAAGGATCGCGCGTTGCCTTTGCCCTCGCCCCCAGATTCGATGGCGCCCGCGCCTCGGCCGCTCTCCGCGAACGTCTCACCACCGCCGGTTATGACTTTACGCTCGACGGAGCCGAGTTGTCATGGCTGTTGATTATCGACCCAAAACCAAAACTGCGCGTCCCGACACTAAACATCCTGCTGTTTTTTCTGACACTCTTGTCGGTTTATGTGGTTCCTATTTTTCTGAGCGCGTTGACACAATCGATGCTCATTATCGCCCAGCAGGTGCAGGCTCCCCTTGAGGGGATTCTTGACGAGTTCCGCCTGATGGCCTTAGCGGCGCCGTCGGCATGGAGTCGCACCCTTGAACGGATGTCAAACGGTGATGGTATTGAGTTCACCCTTGCCATAATCTCGATCCTGTTCATTCACGAAATGTGACATTTTGTGGCCAGCCGGCGACGGCATGTGATTACGTCGTGGCCATATTTCATTCCAGCGCCAAATATCATTGGCACGTTTGGCGCTATCTTCAAATCGAAATCACCGTTCTGGAATCGCCGCGACTTGATAGAAGTCGGTGCGGCCGGTCCCATTGCCGGATGGATTGTTGCTGTTTTCTGGCTGATTTTCGGTCTGACCCGGTCCCACATTTTGCCGAACGACGCCTTCACTCCTGAGATGATAGGATTCAGCCTCGAAGGGGAATCGATTCTGATGCGCCTCGCCACCCTTTCCACGCTGGGCGTTGCGCCGGATGGCTTCTCCTACCACTTGTCAGAGGGGGCTTTCGCCGGATGGGTGGGGCTTTTGGTGACGGCGATAAATCTACTGCCAATAGGCCAGCTCGACGGCGGCCACATTCTCTATGGCACGGCGCGTCGCTTGCAACACACGTTTGCAATCATAGCCCTTGGGTCGCTGTTCTTCCTGGGATTCGTATCACAGATGTGGTGGGTATTCGCTGTGATGGGACTGATTTTCGGCATTAAACATCCGCCGACATTAAACGACGGCATCCGGCCATCGCGATTTGCAGTCGGAATGGCTGTTGCTTCTTTGGTAATTTTTGGGTTGTCGTTTACGCCAATACCGTTTCGGTAGCGCGTCGGACGGATATTGGGGAAGACAATGCGTCTTTCCAGAAATCAGGGCTCACTTGCAGATCCCGTCCATACAGTTCGCGAAAACTGATCTTGTTCTTTTGCACCAGCCCGACAAAGACGTCAACGATCTTCCGGTCGAACTGGATGTCGCGATTGTCGAGTAACTCTTCAATGGCGTGGTCGAGCGATGCACCCTTGCGATACGGACGATCCGAGAGTATGGCGTCAAACGTGTCCGCTACTGCCAGCAAACGGCCTTCCACAGGGATATCCTCTCCCGAAAGTCC
>JBBTMW010000141.1:0-11009 GCA_038067995.1 Candidatus Zixiibacteriota bacterium | reverse complement strand
GCGCAAAACAAAACCCGTCCCCCGAAAGGAGGACGGGTTTTTTTTGTGTGGGGGGGGGGAGGAAGGGGCATTTGTACTGAAATGTGACAATCTTGATCGCATATTTCTCTTGCATGGCAGGAGAAGAAGACTATATTTTGTTATAACAGGGAAGGATGTGTGTGCATGGGGAAGTCAACTGTTTCTATTAGTCACCTTCGAAGTCTCTTAGTCGCGCTCGTTTTAGTGTTTGAGTGGACCACACCAACGCTCGCCGCCACTATTCATGTCCCGGCAGATCAGCCCACGATCCAAGCGGGAATAAACGTAGCTGTCGATGGCGATACAGTTCTATTAGCCGATGGCACCTACACTGGTGATGGGAACAGAGACGTGAGCTTTCTCGGTAAGAAGATAGTCGTCACCTCTGAGCACGGGCCAGGGTTTACGATTATTGATTGCGAGGGCACTCCGGATATTCCACACAGAGCTTTCGTAGCAGTCAACGGAGAAGATACGAGCACAGTGATAAGCGGTATAGCCATCATTGGAGGCGAAGCAAGTCTTTTCTCGACAATTGGCTCCAGGTATGGTGGCGCTTTGTACGTGAGCAACGCAGGGCTGAAAATTGACAATTGTTGCATTGAATATTGTTCGGCAGAATTCGGCGGAGGCCTAGGGATGGGGCCTGGCGCAATCGTCATGGTTAATCGAAGTACATTTCGCTATAATACTTGCACCTCTCTCGGTGGGGCGATCGCATGTTATGGATACCCCGGGGGTGCCATGTTGTCCCTCATTGGTGTTGTCATTTCGCATTGTATTGCTGGTCACGCTGCTGGGGGGCTCTATCTCGAATCTACCACCTTCAGTTTAGACCGCACAGTTTTGTATGCAAATTGGGGAGTAGATGAAGCAGGAGCAGGAATGTGCTTTGATTCGAAGATTGTCATTAATTCTAGTACGATTGCACATAATTCGGGAGGCGGAACACGAGACGCATTCACTTTCGCAAATGACACCCTGATCATCAGCAATAGTTTGATCTCACACCACGAGGGAGATTCAGCAATAGGAATTGCCGGAACCAAAAATGTTGTGTTGATTGAATGTACCAACATTTTTTCGACTGCTGGTTTTGGTTGGCCGGATAGCCTAGCTGGCTACTATGGGACAAATGGCAATATCTCGGAGGATCCTGCATTCTGTGAACTCAATACTGGCAATCTCACCGTATACGACAACTCGCCATGCTTACCAGGAAATAACCAATGTGCCACACTTATCGGCGCGCTTGATGTAGGGTGCGTGTCTACCGGAATAGACAACGATAATCCCGCCCTGCTTCCAGAAAGAGTTGCTCTCTTGCAAAATTATCCTAATCCCTTTAATCCATCAACAACGATTCGGTTTTTTCTCTCAACTCGCAGCTTTGTAATCGTCGAAATTTTTAATGTTCTGGGTCAAAGAATTGCCAATCTGGTTAGTGTAGAATTTCCTTCTGGTGAGCATGATGTACTCTGGAATGGTCAATCTGATGCAGGAGTAGCTTCTCCTAGCGGAGTGTATTTGTGCAGACTTCGTGCAAATGGTGTCACTCTCAGCCGAAAACTTGTGCTGGCGAAATGAGGACTAGGACGAGAGAACGGAGGATCCATGAAGTAAATGCACTCGGTGCTAATATGTCTGATTGAGTCCATCGCTAATTCAAAATTCTGGTTTTTAAAAGGAGAGGATATGTTCGCTTCCCCTTGCGGTAGACCATTTGAAAGTAGAGCTTTCTGGCACAACGATGTCAGGAGGTTTCTATGAGACGGTCGAGATTTAGTGAAACGCAGATTGTCGGGATTAACAATCAATGACGTCGGGATTCGGAACCCGACCTACGACTATTCTACTTTAAGTACGGTGAATGTCGTGTTGCCGTACTTCCGTTGTTGTTCTATAGGAAAATGAGGGAACTGGAGAGATTTCAGCTCTGAAGTATCATGCTGACATACAATAAGACCACCCGATGCGACCACCGGAGAGGCATGCATTACCTGCAGGGTTTTATCAATCAACCCTTTGTATTGCGGCGGAGCAATCATCACGACGTCAAATCGCTCCCCCCTTTTAGAAAACCGTGGTATGGTCTCGAAAACATCCCCTGTCAGACAGTTCAAAGATTCCGAAACCCGCAATTCCTTTGCCTGCCGGTTGATGCATTCGGCGAGACGGGGATCCAGTTCGACTCCTACCGCACGGCTGGCTCCCCGCGAGACGGCCTCAAAAAGGTAAGAGCCGGTACCGCTGAAGAGGTCGAGATAGCTTTGGTCGGAGATGTGCGGCCAAAGAAAGTCGAAGATCGCCTTGCGCAAACGGGTCAGAGGCGGACGGGTTGTCCCGAGATTGGGGGTTCGTATGATCCGCCCTTTGAGGTCACCGGCGATTATCTGAAACTGAAACTGCTGATCATCTTTAATTACCATGATTTTTCACCGAGTCTCCGGATGGGGGTAAGGGAGGCCACAAAGATTTTGCTCATATATTTCGTGCTTCACGTCGATAATATCAATGATAGTTAATTCTTGAACAACCATTGAAAGAAAGTCTATACTGAGTCGGAGCAATTATGCCAGCAGTAGGACCAGTAACACGACTCGAGACGGGTTTCATGGAGCAGATGCTCGTCGATAAAGGCTATCACCTCATTTGCGGCGTCGACGAAGTGGGGCGCGGCCCGTTGGCCGGACCGGTGGTTGCGGCGGCGGTGATTCTCCCTCCGGATGTACGCATTGAGGGATTGAACGACTCCAAGAAACTGTCCGAATCACAGCGCAATGAGATCTTTGAGGAAATCGTTCACCTTGGGCTCTATTGCGCGGTCGGTATTTTGGATCATGAAGCCATCGATTCGATGAATATTCTTCGCGCCTCTCTCATGGCTATGAGAAAAGCGGTAGTAGATTTAAAGATAGCGCCGGAGGTTGTGCTCGTTGACGGCAACCACCCCATCCCCCGTCTCGAATATCCGCAGTATGCCGTAGTCGGAGGGGATGCCTCCTGTCGCTGTATTTCAGCGGCATCGATCGTGGCCAAGGTCACCCGTGACCGCATCATGGAGCGCCTGCAGGTTCTGCACCCGCAGTTTTCATTCTCGAAACATAAGGGATACCCGACACCGGAGCATCTTGAAGAACTGCGCGAGCACGGCCCCTGTGTTATCCATCGCAAATCTTTCAAACCGGTAGCCTCGCTAAGTCAACAGCATGTCCTTCTCTAAAAAGGACAAGAGTTCACCCAAAGATAAAGTTCGCCGAGGCCGCGAGTTCGAAACACTTGCGGCGAAATATTTTACCGATCATCACTTCACCATCCTCGATCGCAACTGGCAGGCCGGTCACAAGGAAATCGACCTCGTTGTTCGTAAGGATGATCTCGTCGTTTTTGTCGAGGTGAAGTCAGCGGGGGGGCGGGAATTCGGCCACCCGGTCGAGCGCGTTGATAATCGCAAAGTCAAGCGGCTGACATCAGCGGCGCGGGAATATCTTCAGACGCATGATTTGAGCAACTGCGATTTTCGTTTCGACGTCGTGACATTTTTGGAGGGAATCATCGAACATTTCTCCGGGGCGTTTCAGGCGGAGGAGTAGGGGGGGCTTTTCATGGACTGTTCAATATGTGTATTTTGCCGACAAGTTCATTCCTGTCATTCCGGACAAGTCCCGCCAATAGCGGGACGCTGAGCCGGAATCCATCTTTTTTCTTTTTCATGTTCCGTGGCCAGCCGACGTCCCGTCTGCCGCGCACTTCGCACCCCCTATATAATGCTCTCGGCGGGGTGGCCCACCTTTCAGGTGGGTTCCCGTCAATCCCTTCCCACCTAAAAGGTGGGGCACTTGTGCTTTAGTTATTACAAAGATGGCGGGTCTGAAGACAAACCCGCCCTACCTGAAGTCAAAGATACGCGAGGGTGCGCCTCCCTCAAAACATCTTCCCAATCACCGAGCCGAGCCATGTCGCCGCGAGGCACAAGAGAGTCGTGTAGGCGACATTCGAGAAGGCATGGAAGCTCTGGCCGGTGCGTATCAATTCTATCGTTTCGTAGCTGAATGTCGAGTAGGTGGTGAAACCGCCGAGAAAACCGAGCATGAGAAACAGTCCCAGGTTTGGGCTGACCAAAAACCGCTCGGCGAAGATGGACATGAGAAATCCCGCCAGCAGACAACCGAGGGCATTGACACTGAGCGTCCCGAATGGAAACGAACTGGCGGCGAACCGATGCACTGCGGATGACATCCAAAACCGTGCCGCCGCACCCAACCCCCCTCCGGCAAAAACAATTGCGATTTCTTTCAATTAAAGACTCCTTGTAAGATGTCGCACCGTTGATAGGATGATGGGAATCAACCTGAAGGGAGAATCACTCGCTAAGATCGAAGACTGGATTCCCGCCTTCGCGGGAATGACAGAAATGAAAAATTCGACAGAACTGATCTTCCCAACTCTCTTAATATCGCGAGTTTCTTAGTTTCTGCAAAACATTTTCGTCCCCCGTTTGACACCCTCCCCTATAACGCATTACCATCACTTCATGAGCGAAAAACAACAGAACAAGCCACTCATCGTGGTCGGCCTCGGAAACCCGGGGAAGAAATATGAAGGAACCCGCCACAACATCGGCTGGGGCGTCATTGACGCTCTTTATTCCAAATTAGAAAACGCTCCTCTCACAATGCTACGGCACTCGACTTATTGCCAGATTCAACTCCCTCATGGACAGCTCGTTTTGGTCTGGCCGAGCACATATATGAACCTCTCCGGCAAGGCCGTAATCGAGATTTTGGAGCTTTTTGAGGCCACTCCCGACCGTTTGCTCATAATAGTTGATGATATTGCTATCCCCCTTGGGGCGATCCGAACCCGACCATCAGGCTCAGACGGAGGTCACAACGGCCTCTTTTCAATCGTGGAATCTATTGATACGCAATCATTTGCGCGGATTCGGCTGGGTGTCGGGCCAGTGCCAGAAGGGGTCGATTCGGCCGATTTCGTTCTGGCCCGGTTTGCGAAAACCGAGCGTGAAATTGTGGAAAAAATAGTGCCGAGAGCCGTCGAGGCTGTTATATTCGCACTCGACCATCCGCTTGCGGAGGTCATGTCAAAATTTAATTGTAACCCTGTATCGACCGGCTGAAAGCGTGTCGCCGTCGATGCCGTTTGTTTAACCCAACGTCCATAGGGAGGACTACTCGCATGATACGCATTTACGAAACGACGTTTATCGTCAATCCTCAGGCAGAGGAAGCTGTCGTTGACCGTCAGGTCAAAGACATTGCCGATGTTATCACTAACAGCGGCGGCAAAATCCTTCAGGAAGATCGCATTGGAACCCGTCGGCTTGCCTACGAAATCAAAGGGCTGAGCCACGGTCACTATGCCGGTTTTATTTTTGAAGGGAACAATGAACTCCTTACCGGTCTCGATCGATTCTATCGTTTGAACGAGCAATATGTTCGCTTTCTGACGGTGATTTTCGACGGTGACGTCGAGAAGGTGAAAGTTCAGCGCGCGACCGATTATTTCCATCGCGATGATGATCGCGGAGGTCGTCCGGATCGCGGCGATCGTGAAGATCGCCCACGCGGTGGCGGCGGTGGACGAGGTGGATGGCGCGATCGTGATGATCGCGGAGAACGCGGCCACGGTGGTGGTCACGGCGGTCATGGTGGTGGCGGCGGTTATCGCGGCGGTCGCGGTTAATCCCCGAATGATGCACCCAAAACTGAAACTGAGAGGATAACGATATGTTTGGTGATTTCAGACGTCGCAAAGTCGACTGGTTCCATGAAAACAAAATCGACTATGTCGATTATCGCAATGAACGAATCCTTCGCCGGTTCATCAACGAACGCGGCAAGATTTTGCCCCGGCGCATTACCGGATGCACGGCTGAAAATCAGCGCAAGCTGACCACAGCCATCAAGCGAGCGCGAATTCTTGCTATTCTGCCGTTTGAAAGTGAAACCTACAGATAGCCAACAGGCCGGTGTTTCTCCGGCGCTCGTCTCGCCAGTGACGGGATTCCCGCATTCCTGGGCGATGGTGGTAAGCTTCGTGCTCTATCCGATCTGTGCATCGGGTCTGCTCACGAGTATCGCCGGTCCTGAGATTGGGCTTATTGCCGCGGGTGTCTCGTGGATTATGGCGATTCATCTTATCTTTGGGGTGGGATGGATGGCCTTTCAGGGATCATGGCGAGTGCTCATTGCCGGCGGACTGGCTGGAACCGCGGCTATGGTTACTTCAGCAATTGCCACAGGCTCATGGATGCCTCTCGGCCAGTGGATCATCATACTCGCTGGCGGAGCAGTCTTTGGTCGCAGGTTGGCGGTTGGCGAACGCCCGCTGACCGCGTTCATCAAGGTCGGCGTCTTCGTGACGGCGTTTATGGTGGCTCAATTAGTTGTTATCTGGCCGCAATTGCATAGCGTCATGCAGACGATGACATCGGATTTGGTGACCGACTCAGAGAGCTATTTCCGCTCGATGGGGTATGGCGCTGAGGCTGTAACCCAGTCGGTAGAGCAGACGCGGATAGTCATGAACACTATTGTACGGTTACTGCCGTCATTGATGATTATGAGCGTACTCTCTCAACTGGCGATAGGTTTTCTGATTCTTATGCGCCTGTTGTCCCAACGCGTGGGATACCTTGTCGCTCCGCCGTTTGTGGCATGGAAGACTCCATTCCTTCTGGCTCCGGCGGTGATTATAGCGGTGGCATTGCGCTTTGTGGGAGTGGAATCGGCGGCGTTTGTCGGCGATAATATCCTTGCTCTGCTGGCGGTGTGCTATTGCATTGGCGGATTAGCTCTGATGGAATTCTATTTAGTTCGAGCGCGATTCGGACGTGTGTCCAAGTCGCTGTTTTATATAGCCCTCTTTTTCACACAGGTGATGGGCTTTGCAGTTACGGCGCTCATGGGCTTTATCGACAGCTTTGTCGATTTTCGCGCCCGTCGAGCCGCCGCAGAACAGATGTGAATGTTGAAACGTTATTGGATAAGGATGGGTGTTGTATGAAAGTCATACTTCGTCACGATGTAGAAAATGTCGGCCAGGCTGGTCAGACGGTTGAAGTCAAAGCCGGTTATGGTCGCAACTATCTCCTCCCGCGCAATCTTGCCATTCCGGCAACCAAGGGCAACCTTGCCTCGCTTGGTGAGATTCACGCTCAAAAGGCCATTCGCGAAAAGAAACGCCACCGTGAAGCGGACAAAATCAAAGATCGCATTGAAAAACTGTCATTCAATGTCGAGGTGCTGGTTGGCGAAGATGAGAAACTTTTCGGCTCGGTCACCAATGCCGACATTGCCGAAATGCTGGCTAAAGATGGCGTAACAATCGACAAGCGTCACATTCAGCTTGAAGAGCCCATCAAAGCTCTCGGTGTCTATACGATTCCGGTGAAGATCGACGCTGGCGTGTCGGCCCAACTTCGACTGTGGGTAGTGAAGAAAACGGCATAAGACGTGAACATGATCGAGGCAAAGGTCGAAGGAATGGCGCTCGATCTGGCCACCAATTCTCCGGTGGTTATTTTGGCGCCGATTAGCCTGATGAACAAGGTGCTCCCGATCTGGATCGGCCATCATGAGGCATGGGGGATCGCTATGCATCTCTCCGGCGTTGCCGCAAAACGCCCCATGACCTGGGACCTGATGAAAACAGTCATCGACTCCCTGAGCGCGACCGTCGAGCGGGTCGAGATCACCGAATTGCATGAGGCGACCTTTTATGCCCGACTCTGTCTGGCGCGCAACGGCGAGAAATTCAATATCGATGCGCGCCCATCCGATTCGATCGCCGTTGCCGTTCGCACCGGTGCGCGGATCTTTGTCAATGAGGAGCTTTTCAATCTCGACCTGCGCGAAGCTCCTGACGAATCGCCGCCCCTTCCCAATGACCCCGAGACCCTGCGGGATCGATTGCGAAAAATAAACCCGGAAGACTTCGGTAAGTATAATCTCTAAGGATGCAATCTGTAATGACAGGTGTGATAAGCCGAACGATTTGCGCTCTTGTGGCTCTGCACCTCGTCGGCGCTACTGTCCTTTCACAAACTTCAACCGAGTCTCCCCAGGAAGTCCGGGCAATCGCGCATCTTTCGGCAGGGGAATATGCCTCAGCCGCCCGCGCCTTTGAGGAATTGGCGCAGAGCAATCCTTCCTCACCAAGAATACATCACTGGAATCTCTATCGGGGCATCGCGCGCTACCATTTGGAGCAATTTCCCGAAGCGACCGCCCTCTTTCTCAAAGTACTGCAGTCCCGTTCCGACAACGATCTGGTCTCGCGCGCTCACCTGTATCTCGGCAATATCGCCTATCGAACCGGCGACGAAACAAATGCCCTGCATCGCTATATTCAGGCATGGGTCACCGGTGATGGAGCGATCGCGACGACGGCGATGGAGTCGATGGACGAAATGCTTCTGGGTGGAATCACCGTCGAATTACAGATCGAAGACATAGTCGGCATTGCCGATAGCGACAAGCGATGCCAATTGGTGGCGCGGCTCGTTAAGGCGGCCTCAGTGGCAAAGCAAAGCGATGTCATCGAGCGCTTGAGCGGCCTCTGCGATAAGACTGTCGCGACACGCAAGCCGATAAGCAAACCGGCATCGGGCGAGGCCACGATAGCGCTGTTACTACCGCTTACCGGTGAATTGTCCGGCTATGGACAAGAGGTGCTTCAGGGGGTTCAAACCGCCGCGCGGTCAACCTCCGCAGGCCGCCGGCGCCTCAATCTCGATATCATTGACACGCAGGGGGATCCGGCCGAGGCCGCCCGTCAACTGCGTCAGATCTCCGAATCAGACGCCGTCGCGGTGATTGGCCCATTGACAAGTGAAGAAGCATCGGCGGCATCGGCGATGGCGGTGTCACTCTCGATACCGCTCATTGTTCCGGCCGCAAGTCAATCCGATTTTGTCAGTCTCTCTGAACATGTCTATCAGCTGTCGCCCGGTGCAACCTGGCAGGGGAAGAAGATGGGAATGTATGCCCGCAATGATCTTCGCGCCGACACCGCTTTGGTTATCGCCCTGAATTCAGCCGATCATCGTCGGGTTGCGGATGCCTTCGCCGAACAGTTTCGCTCCGATGGTGGAACCGTTCTTGCCGTGCAATACATCCATCCCCGCGACAAAGATTTCGGCGCCGCCATCCGGGATATCAAGCGACTCTGCGGAATTCGTGAAGCCGACTCCCTCGCATATATCGACGCCGCCGGTGATACATTGTCAAGCGATGCCATTCCCCTTCAATTGGACTGCATCTTTATCTCGGCCCAACCGGAACAGCTCAGACTTCTCTTACCTCAGCTGAATTTTTACAACGTCCACGGCCGCCTGCTTGGTACCGATTCATGGAGCAGTAAAGAAGTGCTGGGTCTGGATCCCGATATCATTGAAGGGGCGGTTTTTCCGTCCAGCTCGACCGCCAACGCTGGCAATCCGGCCTTCGAACAATTCAGACTGACCTATAAGGACCAGTTTGGAGTCGAGCCAACCCGACTCGCGGCCCTTGGTTTTGATGCCTGCAATTTGATAGCGGCATCTGGTGCGAACCTTTCGCGAAAAGAAATCACCGACAAACTCGCGGCGACATCGGGATACAAAGGGGCGTCAGGACTGATTACACTGTCGTATCAACGGCGGAACAGCGAGCTTCCGGTCTTTGAAATTCAATCCGGTAAGCCAAAAGAAAAAACAGTCAGGCTCACTGCCGACGATTCCGACGGTCATTGACAGTTTATGAAACGCATAAAGTAGAACGGAAAGAATATGGAACAGCAAAAGGTTGCGTTGAAAATGATCGTTGACGGCAAGGAACGCGACGTGTCATTTGAAGAACTGGCTCTTTCCAACAATCTCGCCCAGGAAGCGCTCGTGCGCGTGCTCATCGAGAAGAAACTGTTTTCTCCTCAGGAGCTTCTCCAGATGATGGAAACAGTGCGCAAGGAACGCTATCGCACTCTCGATCAAAAATAGGATGGACGAAAATACTCCCCCAAAAGATGCCGCACCGGTAGAGCCAATCGATATCCCGCTTATCGAATGGACTTGCCATCCCGCGAAACGTCTTCCGTGGGTGACAGCCGTTGTCTCAATCTTTGCGGTGAGTGCTGTTGTTGCCGTCTTTTACACCACCGATTCCCGTCTATTTGCGGTGCTGGCGATGCTCATCATGTGGGGTTCGCTTGCAAAATTCTACTTTCCAACGACCTATCGACTCTCTGAAAGCCGCATCACCGTCAAGACAATGACACAGACGCTGAATAAAGACTGGTCGCAGTACCGAAGCTGTTACCCCGACAAGAACGGCATTCTCCTGTCGCCGTTTGCGCATCCTTCCCGACTTGAGAATTTTCGCGGTCTGTATTTGATGTTTGAAGGAAATCGCGATGCCGTCACTGCCTGCATCAAAGGACGACTCGCTCAGCAATCCCAGGTGAAAGAAGAGCAATCATGAGCCTTTTCAAGAGTGGCATGGAACTTCCGGAGGGAGGCCGCAAGGCGCTACCCGCCGAAGAAGACGCGGTTATCGATAAGCTGGCTCATAAAGTAGTGGAGCGGCGCATGGCGGTACCGGCAATCGTCTTTCTTGAATCGGTGAAACCTCTCAACTATATCAGCTCGCAGGCGATGGTCTTTTTTGAACCGATGGTTCAAACCGTCTTCAACTTTCGCGATTATGACACCCTTCGCGCCGCTCTTGAAAAGAGGGAAACGATCGAAGTGCTTTTGCTCCGCATAGAAGAATATGATTCTCTCGCCATGGATCGCGAAAAGCGCATCAAGAAATTCATGCGGGAGGAGAAGAAGAAGTGGAAGTGGTATCAGCGTTGGCTGGGAGTAGCGACTCCGAAAGTAACCATCCCCGATGACATTTTGAACCCGCCACGAAGCGGTGGGCTACCGGAATGATATTCTCGCTCTGCAGAAATGATTGAAGTAGCATATCTTCGTAGGTCGGCGTTCC
>JBBTMW010000140.1:0-5319 GCA_038067995.1 Candidatus Zixiibacteriota bacterium | reverse complement strand
GAGGTCCCTTCACCGATCTCACACAACTTCACATCGCGCCACATGCGCTCGACCGGAAAGACGCCGTCATAATAGCCCATACCGCCAAGAATGTCCATCGCCGTGTGGGTGACCCGCCGCCCGACTTCAGAGGCATAGAGTTTGCACATCGCCGATTGCTGGGTGAATCGCTCGCCGGAATCTTTGCGGCGGGCGGTGTCGTAGATCATCAGGCGCGCGCCCTCTATCTCCATGGCCATGTCGGCAAGCTTGTGCTGAATGGCCTGATTCTCAACAATTGGCTTACCGAACTGGACACGCGTTGCGGCATATTTGAGAGCGCAGTCGAAGGCTCCTTGAGCCAGACCGACGGCCATGGCGCCAATAGAAATGCGGCCGCCATCAAGAGTGATGAGCATCTGCTTGAACCCCTGACCCAATTCGCCGAGCTGATTCTCTTTTGGCACTTTGAGATCGTCGAAATGAAGAAAAGCGGTGTCCGACCCCCGCAAACCCAGTTTGTTTTCTTTTTTTCCGGGGGCATAGCCGGGCCACTCTTTTTCAAGAATGAATGTAGTGATCCGCTTATCGCTGGGATCATCCGAGGTGCGCGCTGTCGCGTTGACGGCAAATGCCATACTCGCCGATGTAATCCAGCATTTGCTTCCATTCACCACCCAATGGTCCCCCTTGGGGAGAGCGATGGTCTTGGTCCCGCCAGCGTCGGAACCAGCTTCAGGCTCGGTCAGGCCGAAGGCCACTAGTTCACCATTAGCCGCTCGCGGTAGATATTTTTTTTTCTGTTCAGGCGTACCGAACTTTGCTATGGGAAAACAACCAAGAGAATTATGCGCGGCGACAGTGATTCCGGTGGAGCCGCAGACACGGCAAAGTTCCTCGATAGCGATGGAATAACTGAGGGTGTCGACCGGCCTGCCGCCATACTCCTCGGGAATAAGCATGGCAAAAAGGCCAAGCTCGGTTATCGGCTTCATATGTTCATGAGGAAACCGCTGGTTGCGATCTATCTCAGTGGCGAGGGGTGCAACCTGGCGTTCAGCAAAAGCGCGAATCTTCTCACGCCATTCGTGATGTTTCTTTTCGAGCAATCGTTACTCCCTTAAGAGGTCCTGCGAGATTACCATACGCTGGGCCTCTGATGTGCCTTCATAGATTTCGGTCACCCTTGCGTCACGAAAGTATCGCTCAACGGGATATTCCTTGATATAGCCATAGCCGCCGTGAATCTGAACGGCTTCATTGCAGACATAGTTGGCCGCCTGCGAGCAAAAGAGCTTGGCCATCGAGGCCTCGCGATGACAGGGCTTCCCTGCATCCTTGAGCGTCACGGCGCGATATGCCAAGAGCCGCCCGGCGTCGATACGCAAAGCCATCTCGGCGAGCTTGAACTGGATCGCCTGAAAACTCGACAGGGTGGCATCAAATTGTTTGCGCACCTTCGAATACTTGAGCGCCTCTTCAAACGCCGAGCGGGCAATCCCGATGGCCTGGAAGGCAACGCCGATTCGTCCGCTGTTGAGTATGATCACAGCCTGCTTGAAACCATCACCCGCTTTACCGCAGAGGTTTTCTTTGGGAACTTTCACATCGGCAAAACTTACCTCACGGGTATCAGAGGCGCGGATGCCGACTTTTTTCTCAGGAGCACCGAGGGTGATACCACTCGATTCCCGGTCAACGACAAAACAGCTCATCCCCTTGCGCCCTGCCGATGGATCGGTCTTGGCAAATATGATAAAGAGTCCTGCGATACCGGCATTGGTGACAAAGGTCTTCGTGCCATTGAGAAGATAATGGTCTCCCTTATCTATCGCTGTGGATGCAATTGATGCAATATCAGTTCCGGCTTGTGGCTCGGTAACACAGTAGGCGCCGATGCGTTTTCCGGTGGCCATCTCAGGGAGATACTTCTGTTTCAGCGTATCCGAACCGAAGACCTTAATCATTTCGGAGCACAGAGAATTATGCACCGACAAAATTAAGCCAAATCCGGCCGAAGCCGCACAGAACTCCTCGAGCACTCCCGCCCAACTAATAAAGCCGAGGCCGAGACCACCGTATTCTTCAGGAATTGTGAATCCGAAGTACCCCAGCTCGATGCATTCGTCGATTAGCTCGCGAGGGGTTGTCTCGTGCTCATCCATCTCCATAGCGCGGGGATAGATGCGCTTAACGCAAAAGTCCCTGGCCATTTCTTTTAGTTCTGCAGATTCAGCGGGAAGCGTGAAGTCCATCAATTCAGTTCCTTATTTTGCGTAGACGTAAAACCCACGGCCGCTCTTCCGGCCAAGATAACCGGCCTGCACCATCTTCTTGAGAAGCGGACAGGGACGATATTTCGGATCGCCAAGTCCTTCATGAAGCACCTCAAGAATGGCGAGACAGACATCAAGACCGATAAAATCAGCCAGCGTGAGCGGTCCCATCGGGTGGTTCATGCCGAGTTTCATGACTTCGTCAATAGCCTCGACCGTCGCCACCCCTTCCATATGGGCATAGATCGCTTCGTTTATCATTGGAAGTAATATGCGATTTGCAACGAATCCTGGGTAGTCATTTACTTCAACGGGGGTCTTCCCCAGTTTGACCGCGATGTCCCGTACTGTCGCATAGGTGTCGTTCGAAGTCGCAATGCCGCGGATCACCTCAATCAGTTTCATCACCGGAACCGGATTCATGAAGTGCATGCCGATAAACTTGTCGGCGCGCTTGGTGGCGGCGGCCAGCTGGGTGATAGGCAATGACGACGTATTCGACGCCAGAATCGCATCGGGGGCGCAGACCTCATCAAGCTTGCGGAAAATCGAGAGCTTGACGTCGAGATTCTCGGTCACCGCCTCAATGGCGAGCTGGGAGTTCTTGGCGACGCCAAGGTCAGTGTTCGGCTTGATGCGAGCCATGATGGCAGGTTTGTCGGACTCTTTCAGCAATTCTTTCTTGATAAGACGGTCGAGCGAACCGCCGATACCGGCGACTGCTTTTTGAAGGAACTCTTCTTTGACATCGACCAGGTTGACGTCGAAACCGGTCTGGGCAAACACCTGGGCAATACCATTCCCCATAGTGCCGCATCCGATGACCGTTACTGTTTTGATATCGTTAGCATTCATGATTCATTATCTCCTGTCAGCAAAGCTCAATTGCCATGGCGACGGCGTTTCCGCCACCAAGACAGAGAGTTGCCATACCTTTTTTGAGACCGCGATCTTTAAGAGCATATATGAGCGTTGTTAGAATACGCGCGCCAGAGGCGCCGATGGGATGGCCGAGAGCGACCGCGCCGCCATTGACATTGACACGATTCCAATCCCAGCCAAGCCCCTTGCCGTCGGCAAGAGCCTGTGCCGAGAACGCTTCGTTGGCTTCGATCAAATCCCAGTGGTCGATCTTGACGTTCATCTTTTTCATAAGCGATTCGACGGCATAGATGGGTGCGAAAAAGAGTTCTTCGGGGAGTGTTCCGGCCACTGCATAGTCGATGACTTTTGCCAGGGGTTTCAGCCCCTTCTTCTGCATGTATTCGCCGGAAACGACGACGACCGCCGAGGAACCATCATTGAGCCCCGGGGAGTTTCCTGCGGTGACTGTGCCGTCGCTTTCGAAGGCCGGACGGAGCTTGGCGAGTTTCTCGATGGAAATATCTGCGCGAGGCCCTTCGTCTTTGTTGAAGACAACCGTCTCCCCTTTCCCTTTCGGGACGGCGACGTCAAATATTTCATCTTTGAATTTGCCAGCATCTACCGCCGCGAGGGCTTTCTTGTGGGAGTTAAGCGCAAACGCATCCTGCTCTTCGCGAGTGATGTTCACTTTCTTGCGAGTAAACTCGGCTGCGCTTCCCATGTGATAGTTGTTGAAACTGTCCCACAAACCGTCCACGATCATAAGATCGACCAGCTTCTGGTGACCGAATTTGAATCCGGTCTTGGCGCCGTGAAGAGCCATCGGCGTGTTCGACATCGATTCCTGGCCACCGGCAACAATACAGTGGGCATCCCCTGCTTTGATTGCCTGCGCGGCGAGCATGACCGCCTTGAGACCTGAGCCGCAGACTTTGTTGATAGTGAGTGCCCCGACGGTCGGCGGGAGTCCGGCGTGAATTGCGGCCTGACGAGCCGGAGCCTGACCGGAGCCGCCCTGGACCACCTGCCCCATGATGACCTCTTCGACGTCACCAACGGGGATACCGGCACGTTTGACGGCTTCTTTGATGGCTTGTGCCCCAAGTTGAGGGGCAGTGAGTGTCCCCAACCCGCCATGAAGAACGCCAATGGCGCTTCGGCAGGCGGAGACGATATAGGCAGTGTTTTTGTCTGACATAACGGGTTCCTTTACAGGTAAGAAATAATCACTTTTCAGACCGAAAGTATACCAACCGGCTACGGCGAAATCAAGTTACAGCTTTCACAAAGAGAACGACCCTATTGACCTGCGATTCGGATTTGACTAAGCTGGAATTAGGAACAGAAATTAATCATTAGACATTTCCGGAGGAATCAATGGCTACACTACGCAAAGCTACCCTCGCAATGGCCCTGCTACTGGGCACTCTTTCCACAAACATATTCGCATCCGAGTGTGCAACATGCAAGGGGTCGTGGAAGGCCGGCGGCGGGGCGTACATATCACTTCGAACAGGAGAGCAATTTGGTAGCGGTGAAGGCTATTCAAATTGGGGAGCGAGTTTGTCCCCCAGCATTGAGAACTTTATCTCAAACGGGTTAGCGATTGGAGTTGCTGGATTGATATCCCAAGACCATAAAGGGACAAACACTAATTACGAAAATATTTCCAATTACGGATTTCAACTTTCTATAGCCCGGTACTTTGCAATTGGCGGAGGAGGCGTGACAGATGCTACATCATTTCTTTACACAAAACTTGGTGCCGGAATTTTTGCATACAAGAGACAAAGAAAATTGACTATATGGGATGAGTACATGGGTTACTACGATAGTTACAAGGACGAGAAATCGGACGTTACGACATTTTTTGATGGCCAATTTGGAATCATGCCCATGATTTCTCGCTCCGTTGGTTTGGAAATCGGTTCGAGAATAATGTTTTCTAATCTGGACGGGTATACTGGCATTGTATTCCAATTCGGAGCCGGCATAGCTGTTTTTGCGCTGTAGGCAATTGGTCGCAATCGCGTAGTCACGGGCGCGCCGGACGACACACATATATTGACGTATGCCACCGAGCCATTCTTGATTTCGCGTAGGGCGGGTTTGTCTTCAGACCCGCCATCGTCTCAAGAAACCTAACCCCCTGCCCCTTCCCGATGCGGGAAGGGGAGAAAGATATAGTTCTGAGTCATCC
>JBBTMW010000139.1:0-6603 GCA_038067995.1 Candidatus Zixiibacteriota bacterium | reverse complement strand
CTTTGAAGTATGAGAACAATGATGCTCCAGTGTTGGTTCTTCCCTTCTCTCCCAACCACATTTATGAATCAGGGATACCTCACGGAAATCTGCCTTTCAAACTTCTCGTAAATAAGTCTGGCAAGATCATACGAGGATGGGGGCCCGTAAAGGACTCCGTACTTGCCGCCAGAATTTCGTTCGTGATTGATTCGGTTGCAAATCGGCAGTAGAGCAAGTACCGTGCACCCGCACCCATTCAAAGTGAGTTGCGGATGCAACTGCTGACGAACGCCCACAGTCCATTCGTACTCAAGAGCTGTGCTCTATTGGCGAGTTGCTACCAGTAGATTCGCAACATAGACGCAAATTCGCACTCTATCCGCCTGAATTCGTACTCGAATCCCGAAAACTCGTGCCAAAACACCGCTTTTCGACCAAAATTCGTACCGCACGCCCCGAAATTCGTACCCAAAGTTGATTTTCTCGTACTTGGCCTGACTTCACGCGGAATTGCCATTCGTGATGCACCCTCTCCAACTCTTCTATGCGATTGGATAGCAACCGAGTACATCGCATTCGACTGACTCAAAAACTGCTCGGCACGGAAATTGTATGGGGGTATTTGGCGCGCGAAAAGAATGAGCGAACCATGCCAAGTATATGAAGCAAGGAGAAGAGCACTATGAGGAGAGAGTGACAACTGAGCCGAAGTGAGTGTGAGACAGAGTGAAGACTTTGACTAAAAACTCGTTGACAACAATTATTGAAAGGAGCATGTTATGTTCAAGCGAAATGTTACGATTGGCGCAATTTTGAGTGTTATGGTAACTGCTATCGGAATTCAGTGGGGATGCAACTCCACACCCAGCGACAGTGGTGTACATGAATCGACCGAGGCTGTTCAATCAGAAAATGCCGGCACCGGCACGATTTCTGTGTCATGGCTTTCCAGCGAAGCCAGCGAACGCACGACCGCATTGACCAATGCCCTCGATGATCCGAACGTGCGATTTGCACACAGTTGGTTGAATGGTCAGGGGTATACGTTTGTCGACACAAACTCGATTGTGATTATTAATCACGACTTGGAGTGTCGCTCGCTGACAATCGAGCCTCATGAAAATCGCCCATCGGCGTCTGCCGATGACGGCCCCTGCCCGGGGATGAAACAGGTGATTGCCCGTGCGGACACAATGGTGTGGCAGGCGTTTGAGAATCCCACCCATGATATGGCCAACCATACTGCTGTGATAACCATGTGGAGTGGCAACGGGGGCAAACGGACCATATTCCTTGAGTTGGATGTCTCTGTCGCCCCGGCTGTTGGCGTTCGCAAGGGAGGGGTCATCAATCAGGAGATCATACCGCAGGATCCATCGATGGATGGGTTTTTTGAATGCGTGGGCGAGGATGTTGTGGAAGCTGCCGGATTGTGTCTCATTAGCAACTGTGCGTGGGCGAAATGCACGGGGGCGGCGGCGGGAATATCTATAATAAGTTGTGGCATCAAAGCGATTTTCGCTGATTAACACAATCAACATTTGGAGGTCTTATGACTTGTGAAACTGTGAATGTGGGAATGAAAAGCCAGTTGATGGGCATGGCTGGATTTGCCGTTGCCTCAGCAATGTCGTGGGCAATCATTGAAGGCTTGGGTTATCCCTATGGTCGGGTGGTTTGTCGGCGGTACACTGGGCGCCCTCACCGCTCAACTGTTTTATTCGCCGAAGAAGAGAAGTGTTCCAGTCACAATTGGCTTGACCCTTGCTCTGGGTGTGGCTGTCGCGACGTTGAGGTATCTCCTGAATCAATACTGGAAATAGACCCGGACTCAATTCTCCTGATATCACCCGCTCATTCAATGTGAGCGGGTGTTTTTTTTGAGTGTCCAAAAATAATGTGGGATCGAGAATGAGGGGGAATTGTCGCCCATTATCTGACGCCGACTGCCTGTTATAGTCTTGTCAATCAAGAAGTTGACAGAGATCGCATCGCAACAAGCAAGTTACAAAAGGTGCAAGGAGGGCAGGGGGCTATGGCCTGGAACGGGAACGCTGGTACTTTTTTTCCTTGACACGCTCGTCGGCGTTTTGTTATCGTAGGGCATGCAACGGACAGGGACCTCCCTCATGTCATTCGCATTTTCTACGCAAATCACCACCAACATATATTTGCGGCTCAACGAATGCCGCCCACTTCCGGGTCAGAGACAATCAATGTGTGTCGACGCTCGGTTATTTGCATCCCTCGTTCGTGGCGTTGCAAGCTGACCCCGCCACAGGGAAGAGAGAACCATATGACAAAGATAATTCTGAACTCACGGTCGTTTTGGAGGCGGGGCATTGTTGTGCTCTTGTGTGTCGCCTTCGCATTTTCGCTTCTCCCAATTTCTGCCTCGGCATTCTATCGCGACCCCAAAAAGCCGAGCCTCAACACGATTGAGACTGATGACTTTCCATGGGTTGACAATCAAGTGCAACCAATAATCAATAACTCATACTCAGTTCGAGTCTCGTTTTGGGAAAAGTTACGGTTGATTACCAAGTTGTATTTCCGAATTGGTTATTACAGGACGCAACCTCAGAAAGATGTAAATGCCTCTCCAATCCTCCCAGGTTCTGGAACAAGCACAACGACTTCACTGCAATCGGGAAGTCGGCAGGGAGAGTGAGGAAAATATGAAAGCACTAATTCAAAATGATATCATGAGGTGGCGGCGCTTTCTCATTCTTGTAGCACTTGTTGCCATCACGCTGTCGCTCATCCCTAATTCTGCGTCTGCGCTCAACCGCGACCCGAATAAGGCGAGTATGATTAGCATCGAAACGGATGACCATCCCTGGGCTGATCAATCCAGTATTTCTACAGGCAAAACGTATGTCCAGCCGACCAGACTTTGGGATAGAGTGCGTTTGATGATAAATCTCTACTTTCACCTCACTCCTCAAAGAACACATCCGAAGAAAGAAGTAAATGCCGAGCCAATCCTCACAGGTTCTGGAACAAGCACAACGACTTCTCCAGAATAAGGAAATAACGCAGGCCTTGGAGTTGTTGGAAGGGATTAATTCCACAACCTTGGCCAAATCGGAGTATGTTGACTACTGTTTGGTACTATCCGATGCTCGCTTGCTTTCAGGACACCAGCTCGGCTCGCTCGTTGATGAGGCAATTGAACTGCTAAGGTATGGCGGTGACACGGACAAGTTTGCGCTGGCAAAGCAATTGAGAGCTAGATACTTCATTGAAGCTGGTAAGTTCGATGATGCAAAGGAACCACTCATTGAGGCTTACGCTGGATTTCTTAGATGTCAACGAATGACGGAAGCCGCGAGAACGTTGAGCTATTTGGCATTTACATACTCCCGCACCGGTGAAATTGGATTGGCTATTAGAGAGCTAACTAGGTCGATTCGGATTCACGATAGCGCTGATGACAAGACTCGTGCAGTGGCGGGAAGAACTAATTTGGCGAACTTACAATTGCAGACCGGCAAGTTTAGAGAATGCCTTCGCCTGTGCAAGCTCCTTCAACCAGAGATGTCAAATCAGGGGAACAAGAATCATGCTGTGTTCCTCCTAACCTCAGCATATAGCCATGCCCACATCGATGATTTCAAGACTGCAAAAGCCAATTTGAAAAAGGCGCTGAGCCTTTCAGAGGGCTACATCCGGGAGCAGGCCATCTATTACGAATACTCCGGGTGCATTGCTATTCTTGCAGGTGACTACAAAACCGCCGAGCGCGACCTGAAGTGCGGACTTGAAATCTCAATGCGGATTGCGCCTGAATCAGCCCTGATATCACAAACTAAACGCCTGTTTGGCGACCTATATGTTGCGACCGGCAAATTCGATCTCGCCCAAAAATTCGCGACCGAAGGGCTTGCAGTTGCCGAAAAGATCGGCGAAAAGGTCGAAATCGCGGCCTGCCATCGCGTCTTTGCACAAGTGGCCGCTCATCATGGGCGCGCCGATGAGGCGCAGGAGTGGTTCCGCAAAGCCATCGAAATGTTTGCGATGATCGGAGCAGCCTATGAACTGGCGGTAACGCGCTATCTGGCCTCGGCATCGAATCTTTTCAGCGAATCCGAACGGACGGCGATGCTGTATCTGGCGAAGGATTACTTTGAGTCGGAGCAGATAGAGTCGTGGCAGAAGAAAGTGCGAACCGAACTTGCAAAGAGCGCGCCGTTAGCGAAGACACACCCGAAAGATGATTCCTCACCGGCGCACCGATCGGTGCAGATGGTAAGCGCCAGCGCTGAAATGAAAAAGATTCTGGAGCTTGTTGAGCATATCGCTCCCTCTGATATGACAATGCTTTTGACCGGCGAAACCGGCACCGGCAAAGACCTTTTGGCGCGATATATTCATGAACAATCCGGACGCACCGGAGAGTTTGTGAGCGTGAATGCCGCCGCTATTCCGGTGAGTATGATTGAATCCGAATTGTTTGGATGCGCCAAAGGGGCATTCACCGGCGCCGACAAAGACCGGGCTGGTCTATTTGAGCGAGCCGACAAAGGGACGCTCTATCTCAACGAAATTGGCGACGCCCCCGCTGAGATGCAGGCTAAACTGCTTGAGGTCATAGAAACACGGATGGTTCGCCGCCTTGGCGAGACCAAGTCGCGTCCGGTCAATTTTCGGCTCGTTGCCGCAACCAATCATGATTTACGCAAGCGCATTGACGAGAATCTCTTTCGTGTTGACCTGTATCACCGCCTGAATGAAGTTCGGGTGCACCTGCCCTCGCTGGCGGAACGCAAAAGTGACATTACACCACTCGTGCTTCATTTCATTCAGGAATGCGGTCACTCTGGCTCAAACGGAAACGGTCAGCCGGAGGCGGTAGGTCTTTTGGGAGAATGGCTGAGTCGCGAAGAGTGGCCGGGGAATATTCGAGAGTTGAGGGCACGCGTGCGGTATCTTTATGCTACTGTTCATGGCGATCTGAAGAGAATGCTGATTCTCGCCAGAAGCAACGGGCATACATCCGAAGAAGAGATGTTGGAGCGGGTGCTCGATATGACTGGCGGCAATCAGTCGGCGGCGGCTGAGATTCTTGGTTTATCCGAAGGGGCAGTTCGCAAACGCCTCAAACGTCACGGCCTCGCCGAGGTGTGATTTAGATTCATCCTTTTTTTCATCTCATATACTCCATTCACACTATACAAGGAATTCTCAACTCGCCTGCGTGAGGCGAACTGCGGAACATACACCTGCTTCGTGCGATATTTAAGTCTAAGGCTTTTTGTGGGTAACCCACTGGAGGCCGACAAGAATCTGGATATCGGTGCTTTGCTCAACGGCGCGACTGTCAAATCCGGAATAGGCAAATTCACCAGAAATGCCGATCGCCGATAGCAAACTTGTTTGGAATCCAATGCCCAAGACAAATCCGAGATACTCTTCAGATCCAAAGTATCCCGACTTATCGGTGTTGATTTGAATTTCATTTCTCCACTGAGCAATAGCTAGCCGTGCATACATCGTTGCCGGTTTTCCGGAAGACAGAAATTTGGCGGATATTCCCATGCGGGAAGTGGAGAACTGTCCCGAGCGAAATGTCTCACCAAGGAGCTTGCTGACATAATACTTACTTGTTTCAACGAAGTCATTGGAATTGAAGCCATACTCAAATCCAAGAGTAATCATAGATCTTGGAGTAAATCCTAAACCGAAAACGTAGGCCTTCCCAACAGCGGCAACATCGGCATAGTTATCAGTTGGGCTGGATATCCCCCCGGCTACTGTGACTTCGAGGCTACCTTCACGATCACTGTCAGCATGAGCAGACAGGGCACACATGAAAGTAGCAACCGCTATCAAAAAGAGTACATTGTATTGGCTCCAGTGTCGCACAACTGATTCCCTTTTGGGATGTATTTAAGTCTATTGTATGATTAACTTATTGTCAAGAGCGTTTCGGTGATGATCAGTGAAGATTGCCGGCCTAGAGGGGAACCACGCGCTACAAGAAACATTGCCGGCAATTCTTGCTACTTGTAGCCACGACCGATAGGAAGCGCTCAACCCTAGGCCTTCATGTTGAGAATGGGGCGGAGGCGGGTGTCGATAGTGACCAAATCCTTCTGGTTCGCCATCACCGACTCAATATCTTTGTAGGCATCAGGGGCCTCATCGAGAACGGATCGCGAGAGCGATTCAGAGTAGATACCCTGCATTTGGGAGCGGAGTTTTTCAAGATTGATCGATTCCTTGGCGGCCCGCCGGGACATCTTGCGTCCGGCGCCATGGGAACAGGAATTGAATGATTCGGCGTTGTCGGTGCCGTGAACAATATACGACGACTCGGCCATCGATCCGGGAATAATGCCGGTGATGTCGGTCTTCACCCGTGTCGCCCCCTTGCGATGCACCCAAACGGCTTTGCCATAGTGCTCCTCCCGCGAGGCATAATTGTGGTGAATATTGATGACCGGCGCAAACGAGGCGCCGGGAATGGCGCAGGCGATGACATCCTTGATGACCTCCATCATGACAAATCGATTCTGCCGGGCAAATTCCATGGCGAAGGTCATGTCCTCGATGTAGCGTTTCCCCTCGGGTGAGGATTCTTCGATAAAATCGAGATTGGGGGGCGGCTTTTCGCCG
>JBBTMW010000138.1:0-6911 GCA_038067995.1 Candidatus Zixiibacteriota bacterium | reverse complement strand
GTTTCGGGATCACCGCCGCCGGTCTTGATGAGCATATTGATTGGCCAATGAGTATTGGCGGAATCATACATGTAATGCACGAATTGTTTCTGCTGGCCTCCCCAGAATTTTTCCGGCCAGTGACACTGCTCACAGGTCTCCTGTGCCGGACGAAGGTTTTTGATTGGAGTTGGGATTGGGCGAGGGTACTTGTCAGCCAGCACGGCATAGACCTGATACATGCCGGCCATCTTTGATTTAGCGAACCAACCGGCCCCAGATCCGATGTGACACGCGGCGCATTCTACTCGGGCATGCGGGGAGTTTTGATACGCTGTGTATTCGGGTTTCATCACGTTGTGGCAGGTCGTCCCGCAAAACTCAACCGACTCGCTAAAATGGTAGGCGCGATAGCTACCGACTGCGCCAAAAATGATAAAGAAACTGGTCCCCAGCAGTACAATGATGGCGGCGTTGCGGTGTGTTTTTTGATTGAGATCGATCCGCGGCCAAACCATCTCCTCAATGGCGACACCCTTGAGAATGCGCCGGTACTGGCGATACATACCTATCGGAACGAGAAGGGCGCTGAAGACAAAGATCGCGGGAATGACAGTGTACAGGAATATTCCAAAGTAGGGGTTGGTGTCCTCCTGAAAGAGCCCTTCAATGAGAAGGACTGCACCCAAAACACCGGAAATGATTGCAATTGCGGCACCGAAGACGCTGACAGGGTTATAGGCAAGGCGGGGAAGTCTTGGCTTTATCATTTCATATACTCCATGAGTTCATTCATTTTCGCTGGTGAAGATAGGCGAATTGTTAAACGAGGGCAATTACAGTCTCCATTGTATTTTTGCATACCTGCCCGCAGAGGCAAGCGTCTCAAGTCGTTTTTTGTGAACATTGCCGGCAGGATGGTCAGCCGGGTTCTTTTCCCTGTTTCTGAGATCGAGAGTCCTCGTCTGAATCCTCGGCTGGTGGTGAGACAGTCGGCGGATGTACTTCGCGGTCTCTGCCCCCCGCAACTTTACCATCAAGTTCATCGACTTCAGGATGACGGTCTTCCACAAACATTGGGTCACCCGGATGCTCGTGGTGATAGACATCTTTGGGTACTTTACCGGTGAACCAGGCAGGATTCATTGGGTAGACTCCAGGACTGAAAATCGTGGAGTACATATGCCAGATTAGAATAGCCAGCGATGCCAGCACGGCCTCATAAAAGTGGACAACCAACATCACATCAAGAAACCCTTTGGGGAACCACTCCACGGCGATATTGTCCCACCAGAGAAAAACGCCGGTGATAAACATGACAATCGTTCCCCATACGAGCGCCCAGTATTCGGCCTTTTCGACGTAGCTGAATCTTCCGAAGCGGGGGCGCTCTTCGGTTCGGTCCAGATTGAATCGAATCATCTGCCAGAACTGAATGAGATCAAGTTTACGAGGCCACATATCTCGAACAAAAGTCTTACCCCGTGGAGTGAATAAGAAGAAAAAGTGCCAAACCGACGTAATCGTAAACAAGACGGCTGAGACGCGGTGGATTGTGCCGCGCGATGGAAATCCTCCCTCTCGTCCGAAAAGCAAATTTGCCCACCACGAGTCGGAATAGCGCAGTGCAAATCCGGTAATTACCAACACGATGAAGCTGATCATGAGGAGAGTGTGTTGCCAGACCTCATCGGTGGTCATGCGAACAACTTGTTCTTTGAGAGTGACAAGGCGAATCTGCTTGCGGTAGTCAATTGCCCAATGAAGAAGCATAGTTCCAATGATGAGAAATATAGCGACGACATACAGCTGGCCGACTATTTGAGCCACTTTCGTGGACGACATACCCGGCTGACCATGTACAGACGTCTTGGCAAGTGTTTCGGCAATCCCAGGGTGGCATTTGCCGCAGGTGTGCTGGAGATTATTGGCGTGGATTGAGGAGAGGGAATCGGCGCTCGGCAGAATCATATGTGCACCATGGCACGAGGCGCAGTTGGCTACTGCAACATCTCCGGCCCTGCTTTTCAATCCGTGGTAGCTGTCGACCCACGAGGTCAATCGACCGGTGGGGATTCCATACTTTTCATTGAGATAGGCCGATTCGTGGCACGGGGAACAGGTTGCTTCAGCTACGCGGGTTGCGCTGACCGGTGAGCGGGGGTCAGTGTGGGCGATAATGCCGTGCTCACCGTGACAGTTGGTGCAAACTGGGGACCCCGTCTCACCACGGCTTACAAGCTTTCCATGAATGCCATCCCAATATTGCCGTGCGACATCGGCGTGGCACTTTGCGCAGGTGTTGGGAATGTTAAAATGATTTATCGATGATTCAGCATTACCCGGAACAAGAATGCGATGCGCCGAGCCACCGGTCGAATGGCAATCGGTACAGGTGGCGACCAGGCCGATTCCACCCTGAGCGGCTTTGCCGTGTACCGAGTTTCGGTAGACGGTTACCGCCTGACCATAGAGAATATCATGTTTTTTGACGAGATCGACATTCTCATGACAAACACCGCACGTCGTTGGCAGATTAACCACACTCGTGCGGGAGTCTGGATTTGACGATGGCAGGATGTCGTGGATACCGTGGCAGTCGGTGCAGGTGGGGATATCTTTGCCTCCCGGATAGGGGTTGCGGCCGTGCCATTTGTATGTTTCGGCGGCGTCGTCATGGCAAGTGCCGCAGTCAACCTTTGCGACCGGATCATCGTGCGGAAGCTCGGCTATTCCGGTATGGCAATCAGCGCACTCGAAACCCTCGTGAGCCGAACCTCCCAACAATGTGTTATACGGAAGATTTTTCTCGTGTTCAGATGCTTCATGGCACTCGAGACATTCGGAGGTCGCTATCGGACCTTGGTTGGAGGATTCTGATGTGCTGAAAAGGGTGGCGATACTTATGATAAGTATGACAGGGAATAGCAGTCCAACACCTTGCCGCGACAAGGCACAGTGGAAAATGTACTTAAACGACCAGCGATTCATACCTGTCTCTCATGACGATACTCAGACACCTGTTTCGAATCAACTTAATTGATTCTCCTTCTGTCTTGAATATCGGTATTAGAGGATAGGCATAGCTTGACCAAAATCAGGAAAGAAAGTTGACAATATGTTTTGGAGAAGTCTCATTTCGGTAATTTATGAGATGGCCGGAAACCAACCTTTGCAATTTGAATAATGAGACTGGATTCCCGTCTCCGCGGGAATGACAACCCAAAGAAACTTGCCGGTTGAGTGTCATGATCTATCCATCGCAACTACTCCTGGCTGGCAATCCATGCATCAATCTTGGCTTCGAGCACATTGAGGGGGATGCATCCGCTTTCGAGTACTCTATCATGAAAGGCCCTGATGTCAAAGGAAGTCCCCATCGCTTTCTCAGCCCGCTTTCGTAGTTCAAGTATCTTTAGCTGACCGATTTTGTATCCAAGAGCCTGGCCCGGCGAAGCAATGTACCTGTCGACTTCTTTGGCAATGTTGTGGTCGGTACCCCCATAATTAACTTTCATGAAAGTAATCGCTGTCTCTCTGTCCCAGCCAAAGTAGTGAATGCCGACATCGACAACCAGCCGGCAGGCGCGCCATGCTTCATAGATGAGTCGACCAAACTCCGAGTAGGGATCCTTGTAAAAGCCGACCTCTTTGGGCAAACGCTCACTATAGAGCGCCCATCCCTCACCGAATGCCGTGACCCAAGTGTTCTTTCTGAACTTTGGAAGCCCTTCAAGTTCCTGCGCAATTGCGATCTGCAAATGGTGGCCGGGAACGCTCTCATGATATGAAAGCGCCTCCATTTCGTACTTGGGACGTTGATCAAGCGCGTACGTATTCACATAGTACTGCCCCGGACGGGAGCCGTCTTCGGCCGGACCCGAATAAAAGGCTGTCGTGGCGTCGGCGGAACGAAATGGCTCGATAACCTTTATTTCACAGGGAGCCTTGGGGAGTCTTCCGAAAAGCTCAGGAAGGCGTGCCTCCATCCCGCGCAGGATCGATTCGTAGCGGCTCACAAGCGAATCGGCATCGGCATAGTAAAATTCGGGGTTTGTGTGCAGGTGATCAAAAAACTGCTGACGTGTTCCCGTCCAACCAATCGATTTCATGACGCTGTCCATGGCGGCGTGGATCCATTCGAGATCGGCATATCCCATTTCGGTGATCTCTTCCGGACTGAGCGGCAGGGTGGTGTGTTGCTTGATGAGCGCGAGATAGCGGGCTTTGCCATCGGGAAGCGCTACGACGCCTATTTGCTGACGGCATCTCGGCAAATACTCTATCTTGATGAAATTGTCGAGAAAGCGAAGGGCTGAATTGACCTGGTTGATTATTGCGTCTTCATACCGCTTGTCGAACTTCTTAAGCTCGGCGGCCGGCGACCCGGCTTTGTTTTCTCTTAAGGGTGTGTAGAAAATACTTTTCTTGTAATCCTGCTCAATCAAAGCGGCAATCTGGGTCGAAACAGGTTCGATATTTACGCGTGCGGCCATTATGCCAAGTCCAATTCCCTCGCGCATATCCTCTACGGTATAATTCACATATTTTGGGAATGCTCTCAGCCTCTTTTCAAAATTGTCATAATCCTGCGCGGTGCTGAAATCCATTGTTCCCACTAACTGGGGTAACATATGATGTGGGCCATCCTGCTGACTCACCGGCATAGTGTAGTCCTTGAATGGCTCATTATCGATCGATTCCTGAAGTCGACCCCGAAACATATCGAGGCTGACTTGTTCTTCGCTTGTGAGAACGCTCCGATCAATCTGATTTGCTTTAGCGAGATATTCGCGAGTAGTAACCTCGGCGGCGCTACGCGCCTGAGGAGAGATGTCGGTTAGAAGACTGTCGTATCGTTTATCCCCCATGTACGTCGCCCAGGTGGGGTAATAGCGCATTTGCCATTCCCAGAAATCATCAAGCAGTTGTGACAATTGTGTGCTGGCTGTGGCTGGGGAGTTCTGAGACATGACTACTCCTCGGTTAAGAAACAGGAGACAAACGGTAACTAGAACTGACTTCTGAAAGGGTATAGAAAACAAGATTCTTGCGGCCGACATCATCTGTTTAACCTATCTCTTTGATTTTGCGTATAATCTGAAACCAAAGAAAAGACTACCGAGGCTATTTGGCAAGTCGATCGCATTGATGATCGATGGTCTTTTCGGAACTTTTCGATTATACTATAATTAACAGTAGGTAGATTCGATCACGATCGGTAAGGAATCCAACATGACTATGCGTACTATATGGGTATGTGTCGCCGGGGCCATAATCCTCGGCGGGGGATACTATGCTTTTCGCGGCAATGGCGCGTCGCCGGTTACTTATCAGGCTCAGGCAATCGACCGCGGCGACATCGTCATTTCGATAAGCGCCACCGGAACCCTCAATGCCGTTACCACGGTACAGGTTGGTTCGCAGGTCTCTGGCACTATCGCAAAACTGTACGCTGACTTCAATTCCGAAGTAAAGGACGGCCAACTGCTCGCTCAACTTGACCCAACCTTTCTTCAGGCCACCGTCTCCGAGCAGAGCGCCAATGTCGAACGGGCAGTCGCGCAAAGAAACGAAGCAAAGAGGAACATGAATCGAACGAATGAGCTTCTCGCAAAATCTCTGATCTCTCAGGTTGAATCCGATGCCGCCACCACTGCGCTTGAAACCGCCGAAGCCTCCCTCAAACAGGCCGAAGCCTCACTTCAGCGCGCCAAAGTAAATTTGCGCTATGCAACGATTCTCGCCCCAATCGATGGCGTCGTTATTTCGCGCAATGTCGATGTCGGCCAAACCGTCGCCGCCAGTCTGTCGGCGCCGACATTGTTTACCATTGCGAATGACCTCAGGAAAATGCAGGTGCAAGCCAGCGTCGATGAAGCCGACATCGGTCAGGTCAAGATGGGACAACAGGTCACATTCCGCGTTGACGCTTTCCCAAACGACAAGTTCAGCGGAACACTGTCGCAGGTTCGCCTTGCGCCGATAATCAGCCAGAATGTCGTTACATATAATGTGATCATCGACGTTGATAATGCCAACCTCAAATTGATGCCCGGCATGACCGCGACTGTGACCGTTGAGGTGGCCCGCCACGACAATGTTCTTCGTGCACCCATTCAGGCGATTCAGTTTGTTCCCCCCATGGGAAAAGAGGGTGGAGAGGGGCGCATGCAAGGAGAGCGCAAGGATGGGGATCGACTGGGCGGAGCGCGGGCGGCTGACTCCACGGGAATACGCCATCAGCCGCGTGACATTGCCGACAAAGTTACGCTATGGATTCTCGAAAGTGGAACTCCCAAAGCAATCTTCGCAAGCAAAGGTATTCAGAATGCCCGCTGGGTGGAACTAATCGAATCGACATTGAATGAAGGGGACTCGGTACTCGTATCCTCAACAGGTGGTCAGGCCCAATCAACTCCTCAAGGAACGAATCCGTTTATGCCTCGCATGCCTGGTGGCGGTAGTGGCGGACGAGGATCACGGGGGAATTAGATTGCGACTTCTCGAAATTTTGCGTGTAGCCATAGAATCCCTTCTTCGCCACAAAACGCGCGCCCTGCTGACAATGCTTGGCATCATTATTGGTGTTGCGGCCGTTATCGCCATGCTCGCTATCGGACGAGGGGCGCAATCCGCCATTGAGTCTCAAATTGCAAGCCTCGGAACCAATGTCCTCATGATTTTTCCCGGAGCCACTTCGGCGGGAGGAGTATCTTCCGGTGCAGGAACCTCTGTAACCCTGACTGTCGAGGACGCCGACGCAATTCGCGAAGAAGCCAGCACCGTCGGATATGTCAGCCAAACCGCCCGAACAGTGCGTCAGGTAGTCGCTGGTAATCTCAATTGGAGCACGACCATTCAAGGGGGGACCACCGACTTCTTTACTATTCGCGCCTGGAAGCTAAAGACCGGTGAACTGTTTTCGGATC
>JBBTMW010000137.1:0-6194 GCA_038067995.1 Candidatus Zixiibacteriota bacterium | reverse complement strand
ATCAGACTGACATTGACGTTGGCATTAAACGATTCAATGTGAATGATAAACTCGGCGAGGTTCATACATGCCGAGCGGCCATTGTTCGTCGACCGAGAAGGGCGAAGACTTCCTTCGCCACCTGGTCAACGGTAATGGTTTCCATGCAGGTGCAGGCCTTTGGGGGGCAGGTGCAGTCGCCGGTGTCGGGAACGATAACGCGATCGCTTTCACCCAACGGACCCCACCGTTTGGGGGACATGACATTCTTGCTGGGATAAAGCCCGACTACTTTGGTGCCGACGGCAACTGCCAGATGCAGAGGGCCGGTTGAGTTTGCAACGACGACATCGGCTTTTGAAAGGACGGCGGCCAGCGCGCGAAGATCGGTTTCACCGGTTACTTTGCGAATGGTGACATTCTGCCTCTGCGCCAATTGTTCGATTGCCTCTCCCTCGGCTTCCGAGCCCGAAATAACCACATCCACTCCCGCCTCGGTCAGCGCTTTATACAGCGCGATAAATTGTACGAATGGCCATCTCTCGGCCGACCCACCCGATCCGGGATGAAGAACGACAAATGGATTGGCAACACCCGCCTCTTTCAATAGGCGGCTGGCGTTATTCAGCTCTTTCTCACGAGGATAGACATGCGGGCGGCTGACGCTTTCGCCGTCGATGAAGTACCTGAGGAAATCGAAGTTGTACTCCGCCTCGTGCTTCTTCATTGCCTTGCGGCTATGGCGCAGGCGATAGTTGAAAAGAAAAGAATGAAATCGTCCGGCAGTGCCGATGCGAATGGGAATATCGGCCTTATAAAATAGGTGGCAGATATGTCGCTCAGGAAAAAGCGCCACCACCGCCTTGTATTTCGAACGTCGAATCCTTGCAAGCAGGTCCTTCTTGTAAAGCTTGTTAGTGACAAGCTGGTCGTTCTGTACCCGAACGATGCCATCGATTCTCTTGTTGTTTTCGAGGATTGGAGAGGCGTAGAGCGACGCAAGGACGTCGATCTTGCATTCCGGGTATCGGAGTTTCATTGTTTCAACAAACGGTAGCGCCAGCACCAGGTCGCCAAGGCGATCGGAACGGCTTATGAGAATGCGGTCTCCGGCGGCAAGATCTATCAGTGATTTTTCCTTTGTCATTTGCCCGCGCTTCCCTTTTGCAATTCCCACAATTTTGCGTATTTCACGAAGACAGCGATGGAAGACATCGTGGAGATGACAAGTCCGGGGACGCCGTCGCGAAAACCCTGTCGCGTGACATAGTGCTTGACGAAGGATGCTACAGGACGAATGGTGAGATCGAGTAGACCGGCACGCCGTCCTTTGGCATGCAATTCTTCAGCGCCGAGAGCCATGTAACGACCAAACTTGGCCATGTATGTTTCCAAATCAGGATAGCTATAATGCAAAATATCTTCCTCTATGTTTTCGCCGGGACCGTCGAGTATGACGCGCTCATGAACAAGAGCGTCGTCGAATCTTCCGCGATTCCTGCGGAACAGCCTGAGAACCCTGTCGGGATACCAGCCGCAATATTGAATCCATCGACCCATAAAAAGGGTCTTGCGCTTAATATAATAGCCGGAGACTTCAGATGCTCCTTCAATCTTTTGCCGTATCATTGCGGCCAATGCGGGATTGACGACTTCGTCGGCATCTATGGATAGTACCCAGTCACTCGTTGCCAGATCAACGGCCGCCTGCTTGGTCGGTCCGAATCCGTTCCAGGAACGCTTCGTGACTCGTGCGCCATGGGCACGCGCGATCTCCGCGGTGCGATCAAGAGAATCGCTGTCTATAAGGATAATTTCGTCTGCCCATGCCAGAGAATCAAGACAGCGGGCGATATTGCGCTCTTCGTTGTTGGCTATGACGACAGCCGATATGGTCATCATGTGCGCGCCTTTTCTGCTTTGAAGCGCTGACGCATGTCCATTACGGCTCGTAAGACTTCTTCAACGGCTATGTCGTGAATATTGCCATCTTGTTTGGCGGTGACAACGATATTCCCATCGCCCCACGGCTGGAATTTCAATCCGTTTGAGACATTGCCGGTATAGAGTCCGACAACCGGCTTTCCAAGAGACCTCGCGATATGCACGACGGCCGTATCGGGAGAGACTACAAAATCGATCTCCCCTATCACGGCTGAAGCATCCTGAATGCTATTCCCATTGGCGGGAACGACGACTCGATCCCGGTGGCGGTTAGCAAGAAATTTAAATCGCTCTCGATCAGAAGGGGTGCCAAGAAGCACGATTCCGACAGTGGCGTCAGCGGCGAGAATTTTTGTCACAAGAGACTCAATGTTATCATCACCCCACGTTCGGGTGGGAGTTCCTGCCGACACATTCAGCCCGATGGCAACAGAACAAGTGCGTCGCAGTTCCCGTAATGCTTCAGATGCGCGTTGCCGACACGAATCGTCAATAGAGATGGGAACCTGACGATTGGCGTCCGAAATATTAATACCCAGCGGCTCCAGAAGAGAGAGGGTGCAATCAACGATGTGATCATGTGACCACGGACCCGCCCAATCGTAATACCGCGCAAATCGCTTCTTCCCTCCACCGATGCGATACGCTCCCGGCGCCGACCACTGCGAAAGAGTGAGGGTTGTCAGCGAGTCGTGGTAGAGCAAATCAATGATAACGTCACACTTCAGTCGGCGAATCTTTCGCACTTGAAAGAAATCTCGTACGATGTTCTTGCTATATTGAAAGACGCCGTCTAAGCAGGATTCCTTTTCAATAACAGAGGCGTTCCGTTTGGAACAAATCATATAAAGCTCGGCCTCCGGCCACGTGCGGCGGAGATGTTTTACCGTCGGCAGGGAAATGACCATGTCGCCAATCTTTGTTTCCGGCCGCAGTAGTAGGATGCGTTTAACTTCATGCCGCGCGGGGGCAATTCTCGAACTGTCCCCGTCGCAAAAGAGAAGACTTAGGGGATGAAACGCAAGACGCTTTATTCGCTTTTCAACGCGCTTCCAAAAATATGCCACAGCGGCTCTCCTCAGCTACTTTCTGGATGTTCATGGGCGATTCCTGAACTGCATTTCATACAGTCGATTGTAAAGCCCACCTTTGGTGAGCAATTCGTCGTGTTTGCCGGTCTCGACGATTTTTCCCTTATCAATGACAAGAATGCGATCGGCGTGCTGAACTGTAGAAAGCCGGTGCGCGACAACAAAGGTCGTGCGGCTACCCATCAAGCGGTCGATGGCTTCCTGCACCTGCACCTCGCTTTCGGTATCGAGAGCGGACGTGGCCTCATCGAGGATCAGAATCTGCGGATTCTTGAGAAGGGCGCGGGCTATGGCAAGACGCTGTTTTTGTCCGCCCGAGAGCATGACGCCACGCTGGCCGACAACGGTGTCGTAACCGTCACGCAACTGCAGAATGAATTCGTGGGCATTGGCCATCCGCGCCGCCCGCTCGATATTGTCCTGAGAGACCTCGACAAGACCATAGGCGATATTTGAGCGAACGGTGTCGTTAAATAGAATTGTCTCCTGCGTTACGATCCCCATCAGACCGCGGAGGGATGCAAGGGTCACATGGCGAATATCAATGCCGTCAAACAAAATCGTCCCACCGGTTGGATCGTAGAATCGTGGGAGGAGATCAACCAGCGTCGATTTTCCGGCGCCACTTGGCCCCACAAGTGCGATGATTTCACCGCGGCGAACGGAGAATGAAACATCGGTGAGTACCGGAATGCCGGTATGGTATGAAAAAGCGACCTTATCGTAACGAATTTCCTCGATGGTCGACTGAAGTTTGCGCGGCTGGGGTGGATCGGCGACTGTCTCTTCGGCGTCGATGACCTCAAAGACACGCTGTGCGGCGGCCATCCCCTCTTCGAGTTTCACCTGAATCTGGGTGAGCGATTTGACCGGCTTGATCATTGAGAACATGGCGACAAGGAATGTCAGGAAATCGCCAGCGTCGATTTCTCCTCCTCCGGAGATGATCTGTGAACCGGCATAGTACAGAATGGCCACGAAGGCGACCATGGCGAGAATGTCATTGGTGGGTGAGGCGAGATGACGCACTCGAGCCATGCGAAGGAGCGACCGAAAATAGCGGCTGGTGGCGGCCATAAAACGGCTCTTTTCAAACTCCTCCATCGAGAAAGCTTTGATGATGCGGATATTGTTGACGGCTTCCTCGAGAACGGATGTCACTTCGGACATTCGCTCCTGCGATCGTTCGGAATACTTGCGAAGTTTTTTCCCGATAAACCAGATGAATCCGAAAATGACGGGCAGAACGATGAAAGAGAAAAGGGTCAGCTTCCATGAAATGATGAAAAGTATAGATGCAAAAGCAATGACCTGGGTTGACTCGCCGACAAGGTGGTTGAAACCAAGGTCCAGTGCGCCGTTCAGAACTTGCACGTCGTTAGTTACACGCGAGACAATATCTCCCGTGCGCTGACGGTGAAACCAGGCCAGCGAGAGGCGCTGATACTTTTCGAACAATTGGTCACGAAAATGGCGTACCACCGACTGCTGAACGAAGGCCATGATGACATTTTGGATATAGTAAATGACAGCACGCAGTAGCACGACAATGAGGATTATTTTGCAGAATTGAATCAGAGTCCCCTGCCTGTCCGGCGCCGCCACCAGCGATTCCACGAATTGCTTAAGCGATTCTTTGATCCCCTCCCCGGCGGCAGTAGTACTTGAAAAATCGGGAAGTCCGGCGAGCGAGGGGGCATTGGCGCTGAATAAGGTCATCAGGAGCGGGCCGATCATCCAGAGCATCATGGCGCTTAAAAGGCCATGAAGGGCCGACAGCGCCGAGGCAGTGAGCAACTGCGTCCAAAATCGCCCCAAGGCAGAAAATGTACGTCTATATAGATTCATGTGGGATTCCCGCTGACACAGCCAGTAATGCTAACCAATAAATCGTTGTCTGTCAACGAGGTGAGAGTCGGAAATAGTCGGCGGGGACATCGAGAGATACGCGCGATTGAGGAACCCGCGAGTGGAGTTTGCGCTCTCTCAGAGAGGCATTAATGCGGGTTCCGTCACCATCGTCGAATAGGATGTGCACCAGAGTTTGGCGACCGGCACGGGTGTCGTAATCGAGCTGGAGAGTCCACTTGCAGGCCGAATTGGTTGTAGCGTAGACTTTTCTCCCCGTCTTCTTTTTCCCCTTGTGAGACTGACCGTCTTCAGAACCGCGGCCATGGGAGATGATTTCAGAAAGAGAGCTGTGCGAGTCGGGTGGGGCAGTAAGCAATCGCGCCAGATGAATGCCTTCAACAATGCTGTCCGGGCAGTCGTTGCTTGAAATGACTTCTCTCATCCTATCCGACAGATATTCCCGCTCAGTTGGGAAAAGGGCCACGAGGGAATCGCGAGTCAACCGTGCATGAAGGGCGCCCTTGCCAAGGTAGGCACGGCCGTAGATGTATACTGTATCGGCGATCGCATATAGCTCAAGACGAATGCTGGTGGGTTTCCCGTGGCGGTGGATTTTGGCATCAAAAAGATAGGCGTCGGCCACGATTTTGTCTTGCGGAGCCTTGTCTTCGCCAGCAACACCGCGCCGCTGACGGCCACTGGTGCAAGAGGATAGCAAGAATACAGTAATGAAAAAGTAATTAACAGTAATGAGAGTAGTGCGTTGAGTCACCCTGCTACCCAAGGGACAGCCCTGTGACAAGTGCGAATGTCAATGAAACAAATGGCCCCATCACAACCCATGTAGCGCCGGTGATTATAAGAACGATCAGGATGAACGGCGCGGCGACATCGACTTTGTCAAGGGTCGCGCCCATCGACGGCGGTAGGACGCTTCTTAGCATATGCGAGCCGTCGAGCGGGAAAAGAGGAATCAAATTGAAAAAGGCCAGTGAAATATTTATCAGAACCGATATCGACAGGAAGTGGTAAACACCCTCATGAACATTGAAACCATTTGCGACGATGAAACGAAAGATGGTTCCAAATATGAGCGCCAGTCAAAGATTCGAAATTGGACCGGCCGCAGTTACCCAAAAATCGGCCACCCGGGGATTGCGGCAATGGCGAAGATCGACCGGAACCGGTTTGGCCCATCCAAATCGAAACTGGCTGACAAACATCATGATGGTTCCGAAGAGATCGAGATGGGCGAGGGGGTTGAGGGTCAGCCTCCCCATATCACGGGCAGTCGTGTCGCCGAATCTGAGGGCAGTCCAGGCGTGAAAA
>JBBTMW010000136.1:0-26425 GCA_038067995.1 Candidatus Zixiibacteriota bacterium | reverse complement strand
AGGAAAGTTTGATACCTCATTAGTGCTCTATCAGCGCGCGCTTTCAATTGGGCCTTACCTGGTGCCGATCTGGAACGAACTGGGGCAGTTGTATCTGGAAATGAGGCAATACGACTCAGCTGCGGCGGTTTTCCATAAGGGGCGGCAAATTGGCCGGAGGAATACAAACATCCTAGAAGGATTGGCTCTCGCCTATTACTACCAAAATTATCTGGATTCCGCGCTGATGGTGGCCGACTCTCTAAGGGCTGGTGACCCCGACTCCCCCGGCGCATCCCTTGTGCAACTGATTGTGGCGTTGAGAGTTGGAGATTCCTCCACTGCCCGGGGATGCCTTATGGCGTTCCGCGCGACCGGTGCAGGCAGATCGGATTATCGAAAGATTTTAGCCCATTTTGGCAACCTGTCGGACACTGCGATTGGCCAGAAATAAATGCACGGCCCATCTTAAATTCTGTTGACAACAGTAATTATTGATGTCCATTTTTTGACGTGGACGGGGTGGCCCACCTTTCAGGGCTTGTTGAAAAACCTTCAATCTCCGCCGCACCCTCACAAATGTCACTCCCGCGAAGGCGGGAGTCCAGTCCTAACTCTTTGGAAGACAAGATGGATTCCCGCCTGCGCGGGAATGACAGAAATGAGCATTTAGCTCAAACACACTTTTTCAACAAGCCCTTCAGGTGGGTTCCAGTGATGCATCCCAGTGTCAATCCTACCTAAAGGGCTAGTTGAAAAAGTGGCAGACATATAAAATGGGGGAATCGCCTTCTGGCGTGTCGCATCGAGCGGAGACGAGATGCGTTGTCTAACATCAAGTTGGTATTCTTCCCAGAGTAACCGTCTCTCGACTTCGCTCGAGACGACACACATTGGGAGTTTTTCAACAAGCCCTGAAAGGTGGGACACCCGCCCATTTAAATTGGAACAGCCATTCACTCCGCCTTACGCCCCGGGGGCAGTGACGGAACGAAAGTACCGTTCACGGATATCTTTGGAGACCGAACGAGTGGGGACGTCGAGAACTTCCACCGCAAATGGATGCGCCCCTTTGAGGCGGATGATATCCCGCACCTTTACAATATAGGAGGGCTTTACACGCCGTCCGTTTACCTCAATCATCCCGGCATCGCCGAGGTCTTTGGCTTCGGTACGTCGCTTGATTAGTCCGACTGTCGATAGGAAGTCGTCAATTCGCATGTTGAGGCAGGTGCACCTCTATATACGCCTTTTCGCGCAGGCCTTTAATCCATGAGTCGACCAACCGGCCGGTCTTTTCTTCGCGGGCCATATCTTTGATGCGGTCGAAATCGGCTACCAGGTCGAGAGTTTTTGCAGGAGTGTAGTCAAGAAGTTTGAGAATGTGCATCCCCTGCGATGACGCCACCGGACCGCGAATCTCTCCCGCAGTTTTCCAACCGGCAATGTCGTCGACGAGATCATGCGGAAGGTTTTCGGGGGTAAACCACCCCAGTTCGCCGCCATTGGCGCGGGAGTCGGCATCCTCAGAAAAAGCCTTTGCAAGTTCGGCGAAATCCGCCCCCTGACCGATTATGCCCACCAGGGAGTCGGCAAGATGATTCAGCCGCGCCGTATCCTCTGAGGTCGGCGTGACAGCAAGAAGGACATGGCGCAGACGGAGCCTGGGTTCTTCCTTCCCCTCGCACTTAATGATATGATAGCCGAACTGAGTGCGAATCACGCCTGACATTTCCCCCGGTTTAAGATTGAAAGCGGCTCGGGCAAATTCGGGGACAACGTCTTCGCGCGAGACATATCCAAGGTCGCCGCCGTTGGCGCCAGCGCCTATGCTTGAGTATCGGGAGGAGATGGTTGCAAAATCGGCCCCTTCGAGAATTCGTTGCCTGAGCGACACTGCGAAATCGCGAACGGAATCTTCAACCCCTTTGCTCGGCATGACGCGAAGTAGAATATGCGCCAGCTTGCTTGCCTCAGGCTGAGAGGGAATTGAATCCTTGAAGCGGGCGAAAAATGACTCCACCTCATGGCGCGACACCGACACATTGTAGAGTTTTCTCTGAATGAAACGCTGTTTGAGAAGGGTGCTTCGGGCGTCGTCGCGATACTGTTTTTTCAGGTCACGAAGGGTCAGTCCCTCGGCGGTCAACGCCTGTTCGAAGTCTTCCATGGATGGAAAGTTCTTGCTGATTCGGGCGATGTGGTCATCGAGGGCGGCGTCAACCTCTTCGTCGCGAATGACAATGGAGGTGTCTTCTTTAGCGGCAGAAAGAAGGAGGTGGTCGTTAATCATCTGCTCAAGAATGTCGTTCTGGAGCTTGCGTGCCTCTTCCTCGCTCTTGAGCTGAACGTTGCCCTGGAGCAAATACATCCGTATCTGGTTTGCCACTTCCGAGCCAAGAATGACCGTGTCGCCGACAACGGCTATGATCTCGTCGACTATCTCCCGCTCGGCACGAGCATGGGGTGCGACTAAAACGAGCAGAAAGGCGGCGATAATCGCCGACTTATTGAAAAGGTTGGTCTTAATTCGTCTTGCCAGATTCAGCTGAAGCATACTTTTCCTTGTCTACCGTCGCCCAGAGCGCATCGTCGTCAACATCAATCGACACAGCGTTCTTTCGGTCAGCAATCCACTGCTGAAGATTTGCCGTTTTTTGTTCGGATACGAGTCGCCCGACTATTTGAGGCTTGACCGAAAGGTAGTCTTTCTGTGAAGCCTCTATTTTGTCAACCACATAGATGATGGAATAGCGTCCCATCGTCTGGATGGGTCCACCAATGGCGCCGATTGAAGTGCGCCAGGCTTCATCAAATAAATCGGGGAAAAACTCTTTCTCGATATATCCGAGTTCTCCGCGAGCTTCTCGTTTGCCGGGGCGTTCGGTGAGATCCATGGCCATTTCCTTGAACTCGGCCAGCGATTTGATACTCTTTTTGAGCTGGCGGGCGCGGGGTTCATCGCTCAAAAGAATCTCGTAAACTTGCACTTTTGCGGCACTGGAGAACTCCTCGGGATGGGCGTCGTAGTACATGCGTACAGTGGCATCGTCAGGATCCGGCGGAGTCGGCATCGAATCGGATTTCATCACCTCGGCCATATTGTATTCTTTGAAGAGACTGATCTTTTTCACATATCGCGGGTCATTGTCCATACCCGAGCGAATGGCTTCGATGGCCAAGAGGTCTCCCTTTTTAAGCTCGAAAATGACGGTTCGCAGGCTGTCGAAATTATCAAAATCGGGGCGTATCTCACGCGGCGATGATTTGATTTTATCCAGATATTGCTGGACAGTGATCTGCCCGCCATCCCATGTGGCGAGTACCAGTTCTTTTTCGTTTCTATCAAGTTGAGCCAGGTCGAAATCATTGCGCGGCAAACTCGCCAACAGTTCCGGCGGATAGAGTGTCTCCCGCTTTTTTAGCAAGTACTGACAGCTAACGGTGTCGACAGTGATAGGATATTTAGCCTTGATCTCCTTCATGAAAATCTCAGCCGCGCGATAGCTCTTGCGGTTTTCAAGCTGGGATTTGATTGCTGATTTCATCGTTTCAAACGGCTGGCGGGAATCATTGGGAAGGCGGTCGATGACTTTGATAATGTGCCATCCATAGGCTGACTTGACCGGCGGCGAGACCTCGCCAGCCTGCATCTTGAAGGCCACATCCTGAAACTCGTCGACAAACGCCCCCCAGAGGATATAGCCGAGGTCGCCACGATTCTTTTTGGCGCTTGGATCGGCCGAATGGGTGTAAGCAACCTCCTCGAAGTTTTCACCGGCTCTGAGTTTGTCGAGAATCATGTTGGCCGAGTCTTCACTCTTGACGAGAATATGGCAGACCCGTAAACGATCGGCGAGATTCTCCCAGAATGCCTTGATTTCGGTTTCGGTGGCGTGCGTCTTCTCGCGGATATTGCGGAAGTAGAGGTTGTCGAGGAGGAATTTTTCTTTATTGGCTTCCACTATACGGGAAATCTCCGGATCCTTGTCTATCCCTTTTTCGTAGGCGGACTGAATCAGCAGGCGGGTAACGATCATCGTATCGAGAATCTCGCGGCGCTTGTCGAACTCTTCCTGAGCCGAATTGAAATCGACCGGCGGGGTTCCCATGTATTCGAGAAACTCATCGGTCGTAATGTCGTAGCCGCCGACGGTGGCAACGGTGTCTCCCCAGTTTTTGCTACCACAGCCGAGGGCAAAAATGGCCAGTATCGCGCTCAGGGCGAGAAGGCGTGCGAGTGTCGTGCGCATATGTCGAGTGACCTCCATCATCTGTTTCTTGTACCAGTTTCGGCGCGGACAGATTCAGCCTGCCGCAGACAAGCAGCAAATATATAGCGCAAGGCCTTTCCCGCCAAGCGGATAATTGGGGACGGGAAGAGAAGTACGAATGCCCATGTGGCGCTTCGGGAATCCCCGAAAATTCCTATTTGATTCAAACCTGTGATGAGGCTATGACTGCCGACAAAAAAATATGACACAACTACAACTTGTCCCTTGACAAAGTATATATATATATAGGTTTACATGGGTTCTGTCTGACATCATTGCACTTTCTGCGCTTTGAATCGTCTTTGGTATTGGAACTCATACGTTGAGGGTAACGTTATGCGAAAACAAATCTGGGCAATTGCGATAGGGCTGATTTCGTTCATCTCCACTCCTCTCTCTACCCAAGCTCAACATTTCAGAAAAGTCTCCGACCAGCAATGGGTTCAGCTGGGCGTTGATCTGTTGCGAACCGGCATCCAGGAAGAAGACACCATGAAGATCAATCTGGCGCTGGCGCCTGATGTTTCGGTAAATGGCCAAAAGGCGACGGCAAGCGCCCAAGTTACTCAGAGATTACAGACACTTTTCAGCGGGTCGGCCAATAGGACGATGCATCTGGCCAAACCTGCCTTTGCTCGTCCCGACAGCCCCCAGCGCAATTCTGACTTCTGGGATTTCGATATACTCGATCCAAAGATTGCAATTACCGGCGACACGGCTGTTGTCGACTGCGAATTGGTGCTTTGGGGGGCGCCCGCTGACGGCGTGCATCACGGCCCGGGGCGCAAATCGCCGGAGAGATTAGTGTTTGTTTCGGTCACGGCTGTCCCAGTGGTTGGCGCCCCGTCGGATGGCAATCAACGGTGGCCGGGCGGCGCCCCTGCCCACGATCCAGAGAACAGCCGGAAGAGTTGGCGCCTTGCACGATTTGATAACCTCGTGTCATTCATAGAAAGCCAGGTGTATAAGACCGTGAAACCAACCGATGGCGTTGCGGAGGGGAAATGAGAGGCGCAGGATGGACGCCGAAGCTGAAGGCGGCATTGCCCCAGATCCTGATTATTGTGCTTATTCGATGGACGGTAGGTTGCAGTAATCCGCAGGAAGTCACGCCAGACGGGTTCACGGTTTTTGCAGTGGAATATGATTATATGACGGGTTGTAACGTTTTCACGGGAGAAACAGCCGGAGAAGAATATCCGCTTCCCGCCTTCGCCTCGTGCAAAACATCCCTGAAAATAGTGTATGATGAAGTAATTACTACTGTTGTATATCCAGATTTTAATCAAAACGGATTGCTAAATTATGTGTTGGACCATGCTCAAGCATCACTTGGCCCTCCGGTTGATTTCTATTATGACCACTACCTTATCGGAATGGCCAACGCCTATAACAAACCCGGTGAGGGCTATTTTGCTACTTTTGCATATACCATGAGTTGGACTGAGCAGGAGGGCGGCGATCATATTCGATGTACAGCTATTTTCAACGACGAAATTCAGACTAATGGTGGTAGCAATAAGCCCGCGACGCTTAAAAAGACGGTCATTCATGAACTCGGTCATAACAGAGCGGCACTCCAGCACCTCTGCAAGCTCAATTCTTCAAATTCTGGTTGGGTTCAGGATTCTCTTCTGCACAACGACCCCGGATGCGTAATGGGTGTGGGAATAACGTCCCTGTGCAGTTCGACAGATCTCACCGCAAATCCGCATTTTTGTACTATTTGCTGTGAGCGACTTAAACAGACCAAATAAAAGCACTCTATGATGGGTAACCAATTATGAGACTCTACATCTTTATTCTTGTAACCGTTGTGTTACTATTTCCACTTCAAAGTGTTTCGGTCGGGGATTCGTTTAGCAAACAATGGAAAGTCAAAATAGATCTCGAAAAGGATCAATTTGTGTCGCGGGAGCCCATATGGCTTGACGTCGTTCTCACAAACATAAGTGGTGATACTCTCAGGTCGTGGGGTTTGTTTCCACCCTGCCATGGGTTATGGTTTACTATTGAGGTTAGCGATAGTGTCGGAAACCCAATTCCCTATTCTGGTCCTGAATGGGAGCTTGTTCCTAAAGAGGGATTTTTGATGACCCCCGATGAGACATTCTATGACTCATTTGAGCTCAATGAGCTGTTTGCAGTCAAGTACTTGGAAACGCTCGGCTTCGGTTCGCTCTCTCCGGGATACTACTTTGTTTCGGCGTCATACGCAGATAGTAATTCAGACAGAATCGGTTTTAGAGTTGTCGAATTATCTGGAGAGGAAAGAGAGGCCGAGCGATTGCTATTGGACTATAACATTTCTCTCAGATCAAAATCTCTCAATTCTTCCCCCAATGCTTCTCTACAGAGATTGTTCGAAGTTTATCCCAAGAGCGTATTTGCTGAAATCGCAGCGTTATACGTTCTGAAGTATGAGGAATTCTTGCAACGATTTCCCAACTCGGGAAATTCTCAGACGAGGTTGAAAGCACTTACTCAAGAACTAAGCCCCGAATTGAAAAGGGAATATTTAGACAGTGTGATGGTAAAATATAAGGGGACGCGCGCGGCAAGACACGCGGAGCAAATGCTGAAATTGCTGGGGAAATGAACTATGCTCAAGAAATGCTCTGTTATCGCTTTCTTTGCGCTTAGTCTCTGTCTGGGATATGAAGCATCTCAGGCGCAGAGCCCAAGCGCATATGCCCTCATCAGACGCCCGGTATTTGAGAATCCTCTGATTTGGAAATTGACGAGACAAGTCGCAAATTCGGCCTGGAGTGTTGACCTATTCAACAATCCCGTTTCCGCCTCAGCGAGCTACATCATGACACCACAGCGCGAACTTTGGAGCGCTGTGTCATTTGATCTGGATAAAGGATGGAATCGCATAGTGTACATAGAGGCATTAGACGATTGGATCCGGGCATACAGCTCGTTCGGCACGGGTTCCTGCCAGTTCAAGTGGCCGCAGAGTATCGATGTCTTGGCTCCTTGCAACGATTCCGGTTACAGCTACTATTACTACGGCTATGTTGCTGATACACGGAATAATCGCATTGTTAGATTTCGCTACGATTGGCGCACTGCGAACCAATTCATGATTTGTGATCAGGCGATCACCGGACTCGGGCTGGATAGACCTGTTGATTTGGATCTCAACGACAACGCAAGCTTTTGGGATATTGGAGAAGGCCAGTATGCAGACAATTATCTGTGGGTGGTGAATGCGCCGGGTGGCGCGGCCTATCAGATAAAACGCATACTTACATATAACGGTCAGCTTAAGAGCACGTTTGGCGCATATGGGTGCACGGGAATCCCGGGCCAATTCTGCAGAATCACGGCCATTGCATCAGGCCGGAGCCCCTACATAGTGTCGGCCCCATACGCGAACAATGACCACTTTTACATAGCCGACCCAGGTAATAACAGAATTATCTGGTTGATCAAGACTACCAATGGCGAAACTATATCTTGGATGAGGGAGGTGCCATGCGGATCAGGCCCAATTGATCTTGAAGTTGATGCATTCGGCCAGGTTTGGGCGCTTGACCGCGACGCCGGTAAAGTCACCAAGTATACATATGACCTGCTTCCGCTCTGCACCTTTGGGAGCACCGGGACCGGAGAAAACCAGTTCATGCTTCCGAACGCCATCGGGGGGCATGTCGGATATCTCGGGGCCGCCAATTTGTTCGGCGGGGTGGCCCACCTTTCAGGTGGGTTCCCGTCAATCCGTCTTCACTCTCGGCGAATCCATTCAAACTCATCAATCTCAATCGGCACATCGCGTTTTCCAATATACCAGTTGTAACTCGACCAGCGCCAGTCGCCAGGTTCAGCTACCAAACCTCGCTTCACCGGATTATTGTGACAATAATTAATCTTTTCAAGCGCGGTCTCCGGTGTCCGGCAATTGTGGTCGTAACATCGCGGTTGCCAAAACACCCATCTGGTCTGGCCACTTCTCTCAACACTACAATTATCAGGCAATTGGATCAGAGAATCAGCAACAATTTTTGCACCCGACTTTGATTTGATCTCACCAATCAGAGGTCCGAGCAGAGTTCCGTCGAGCGGATGCATGACTAAATGAACGTGCTCAGGCATGATCACGTAAGCGTACAAGCGGAAATGATACTTCTTACGAGCATCATCCAAGGCATGAAGAAACACACAGATCACAGATGGAGCAGTCAGTAGCTTTTGCCGTCGATAGCAAGTGAATGTGACAAAACGACCGGTGTTGAGATTGTCAAAATGCTTCAAGAGCGGCATGGGTGCATGATACTAAGACAACATTCATAACTCAAGTGTAGCTGGATTTTTCACGGGAACCCACCTGAAAGGTGGGCCACCCTTCGGCGACATGAACATCGTTGATATTAGCCAATTGATAACTTACCTGTTCAAAGGCGGACCACCGCCGCCAGCCTGCCCCTAAAACGCTCGACTGTCGACGCCCCCCTCTTACTCCGTATCCGACTCCAGATAGTCGCGGGTCATGGACTGACGGGTGAGCCTCTGCGAGAGCTTCTTCGTGAACTCCACCGCTGAATTTTCCCCATATACCTTGAGCATATGGTTCATGGCTATCACCTCTGAAATTACGGTGATATTCTTTCCCGGAGAGATTGGCACATTGACAATCGGAATCTGAACGCCAAGTACAGTAGTATAGCGTTCCTCCATCCCAAGGCGCTCGTATTCGGCGCTCTCCGACCAGAGGGTCAGGTGTACTTCTACTTCAATTCGTTTTTGCAGGCGGATCGAGCGAATTCCGAAAAGCTCTTCGACGTCGATAATTCCAACGCCGCGAATCTCCATATGATGGCCAAGAAGCTCGGAGCCGGTTCCGATGATGACATCGGGGGTAGTGCGGATAATCTTGACGACGTCATCGGCAACAAGGCGATGGCCCCGCTCTACCAGATCGAGGGCTATTTCGGACTTGCCGATTCCCGACTTACCGGTGTAAAGAAGTCCGACGCCGTAGACGTCAACCAGCGTTCCGTGAACGTTAATCGACGGGGCAAAGACGTGATCAAGATACGCCGAGAGGCGATTGGAGAGTTCGGTAGTGGTGAGTCGGCTGGAGAAAACGCCGGTGCGGAATTTGTCGGCAACAGCAATCATATCAAGCGGCGGCGTTATCCCCTTGCTGATAATAACCATCGGGATATCCCGCTCGAAGAGGCGTTCGCATATTCCTAAAAGGCGGTCACGGTCGAGGGTATTCAGATAGGCCATCTCGGTTTCACCGAGTATCTGAACCCGCCGGTGGGCAAAGCGGTCGAAAAAGCCGGTCAGGGCAAGGCCGGGGCGGTGCAGTTCGGCGGTTAGTATCTGTTTGTTGAGACCGGACTCATCTGAATTGAGAAGGGTCAGCTCCAAATCCTGATTTCTTGACGTGTAGAGAATCTCTACTGTGATTGCTGGCATGTCGCAAGTATACACAAGTCATTATGCGACCGGCAATACTCAAAAAATAGGGGATTACGCTTGGCGCGTAACCCCCGTGTCGAGGTTGGGTAGAGAGCTATGAGAGAGAGATTTTTATTTCCCTTTTTTCAGTTCATCGAGTTCCCTGCGGATCTGGTCAAGTTCCTTGTGGAGCTGGGCACGGTCTTCGCGAAGCTCGTCGAGATCGAGCATGTCGTTGTTAGCGCGGCCATTGTGAAGACCGCGCATGCGGGGAGCGAAGAATTGCATCCCGTGGAGTCCGTCGATATCACGACGTCCCCAACGGCGAGGGCTACGATCATCATCTGCCACGACAACGCTTAGTTCCATCTGCTTTTTGTCGCGGATGATAGTTATCTTGACAGATTCGTCAACATCCTTGTCGCCCACCGCCTTTGCTACGTCGCTGACATCATAGACCTGGTCGCCATCTACTGCGATGATGACATCCCCGGCTTTGAGGCCAGCTTTTTCGGCGGTTGCGCCTTTCAGAACTTCCGTGATAAGCGCACCCTCGCCATCCTTCACTCCAAAATAATCTCCAAGTTGTTCGGTCAGAGGTGTCATCGTAATTCCGATCATGCCGCCGTCATCGTTGGACACCCAGTTGAAATTGGGGATAGGCGGAACGGGTGGCATAGGGGGCATTGACGGCATGGCAAAGTGCCGACCACGGTTTCGCGTAGTCATGCGATCCGGCTCACTGGCGAGCGTGACAGTGATATCCATCTTCTTGTCACCGCGCATAATAGTGAGGGTCATCTTGTCGCCCGGTTTTGATTTCCGAACGGCGCGGGTGACATCCATCTGGTCGGAAACGGCACTGCCGTTGATGTCAATGATGACGTCATCTTCTCTCAAACCGGCCTCATCGGCCGGAGAATCGTTGATGATGTCGTTGATGACCGCGCCTTCCTTGACGCTAAGGTCGAATCCATCGGCCAGGTCATCATCGACAGTCTGCAAATAGACTCCCAGCCATGCTTTGTCGCTGAGAACTATCGTTTTAGCCTGCACCAGGCTGAACCAGGCGACTCCCGCCACAATAAGGGCGAGACCGGCAATAGACATAATTCGTTTATTCATAATGCGTCATCCTCATGGAATCAAAACTTTGTTTCACTTACTATTGTTATACGGAGGTTTTTCCAAAGAGTTTCATGAGAGTTTTTCATCACAATCCCCTCTTTACATCTTTTAACATGAGGGGTATACTTGTGAAGTCCTGCATACAAGCAACCGATTGTTTCCCGCCAAGCCGGGATTCATGACTTCGGATTCAACTGCCGATATGTACAGCACGAGGCAAAGAATCAGACAAGGATTAGCAATACCATGAAGTTCCTCATCACTGGCGGCGCCGGTTTCATCGGATCAAATATCGCCGAGTTCCTTCTCAGGAAGGGACATCAGGTTCGCATTCTCGATAATTTTTCCACCGGCAAACGGGAAAACATCGCCGGTATCCTCGACAAGATCGAGCTTATCGAAGGGGATGTCCGGGACTACTGGATTGTCTCGCAAGCCGTGTCGGGTGTCGACTATGTCTTGCATCAGGCGGCGCTGGCTTCGGTGCCACGGTCGATCAAGAATCCGCTAACTTCCAATGAGGTGAATATCAACGGCACCCTGCATCTTTTGGAGGCTTCGCGCCTTGCGGGGGTGAAGAAGCTCGTTTTCGCCTGTTCGTCGTCGGTTTATGGGGAGTCGGAGGAGCTTCCCAAACACGAAGCAATGATTCCATCCCCCTTATCCCCCTATGCGATTACGAAACTGACCGGCGAGTATTATCTCAAAGTCTATTGGAATCTCTATCAGTTTCCGACAGTATCGCTTCGTTACTTTAATATTTTTGGCCCGAAACAGGACCCCAACGGCGAATACGCCGCGGTGATTCCCAAGTTTATCACGGCCTTCATGGATGGCAAGCAACCGACTGTGTTTGGCGATGGCGAACAGTCACGCGATTTCACCTACATTGATAACTGCATCATGGCCAACTATCTCGCCGCCACCGACGACAAGATCGCCGGCGAGCATTTCAATGTCGCTTGCGGCGGACAGTTTACGCTGAATCAATTGCTTGATAAGATCCGCTCAATCATGGGAGTTGAAATCCCGGCAAATTATCTTCCTGCACGTCAGGGGGATATTCGTCATTCTTTCGCGTCGATAAGTAAGTTCGGAAAGTTCGGCTATAATCCGCAGGTGGGATTTGAGGATGGCCTTCGCAAGACGGTGGAGTTCTTCATGCGCCAGACCGGAAAATCCCTGCCAAGCCTGAGCGGTCAGAAGAAGTAGCGAGAGCCCGTCTCTCCTCTCTGTCATTCCGGCCAAGTACTCGCGAAAGCGAGTGCGCTGAGCCGGAACCCATCTTTTCTTAGGCTCATTCTTCGTAGGGCAGGTTTGTTTTCAGCCCTGCCATTCTTGCCTTGGTGGCCCGCCCACCGGGCGGGAAGTAGTGCATCCAATAAGGAATTGAAGAACCCAGGCATTGCCTGGGCCACCGGGGCAAAGATTCGTGTTGAGGGGCTGGGCGCAGGAGTTCAATCTGAATCCTTGAAATGCAGGCTCTCCATGCGACCTACCGCAATTTCGCTTAGACTCCTAGCATCCAAGAGGAGGACGCGATTTCTATTAGCAAAATTCGACGCCTCTTCCGTAAACCCATTTGTACTTAGCATTACAGCGACTGTCCCATTTATTTTGGAATCCGTAACAACCCCAAGCAATTCCCTGACTGGCCGAACGCCAATCTTTGTATTCCATCCCTTACATTGGATCAACAAAGTGTGACTGGAATTCTGCGCAATGACATCTACACCGCCGTCTCCAGATTGTTTTGTTACGGTGGCACTGTATCCCAGGCGATTTAACATTCTTGCTACAGCCTTTTCTAGCTCATAGCCAGACAGATCTTTCCACCAATTTTCCCCTGTCTCCGCTAATTCTAATTGATATTGTTCTAGTGCAGAGGAGTATTTCGATTTTGCGTTCATCATAGCCGTCGATACAGCTATCTTGCGTTCCAACTCAAGAACTTGAGATTTGACTTCTTCGGGAATCTTGCGGGGCCTAAATCTAGAGTATTGGTCCATCACAAAACTCAACAGAGGCAATAATATGGCGGCCAACATGATTATTGCCGGTATAAACCATAGTTTGTGACCGAACGTCTCGATGTGATGCAGAAATGTTGTTCCTGTGATTTCTTCTATACCCGCACATAAAAGGCACAGAGCGAACCACCATACAACTATGCTACCCGATATATAAAAAAGGAGAAAGCTCGGAATTTGCAAAATCCCTTTATTGCGGCCCGGCTTGTAGATGTACGGGCTAAGCAAGGCCTCTCGATCGCTCTCGAACAATCTCAATTCAATTTCGTAATTTGCCGAAGGATCGAAATTGCCAAAATCACTTGGTTTGGGTTCGTTCATAGTCTTTACGCCCTCCGCAATCTGCTCTGCAATTAATCTCTCAACAGAAGCAAATCCATTCTGCCATATTCACACCACCAACAATAACTCGTATGGCAGTATTTCTCAATTGAATTGACGGCAGTACCTGCTCGGTGGTATGATACATGCGTAACGAAGCGGCGGTGTTATTTTAACCCGCGACAAATTGTTCAAAATTGCCCTAAAGAACAGGACTGGATTCCCGCCTTCGCGGGAATGACAGAAAGGAGTCCCCCTAAAAGTCGTTGATGTTGAGGAACATATGGGGCTATACTGGTATCGTGAAATACCAGCTCTTCATAGCCAAACGATACCTCTCCTCGGGGCGATACTTTGTAGCGGTCGCCACCTGGATAACCACCCTCGGCGTCACCCTCGGCGTCGCCACCGTCTGTTTCGTGATGTCGATGACCAACGGTTTCGAAAGCGAAATCCGCACCCGTCTCATCGGCACCACCTCGCATATCTCGTTTTTCCCTCTCTACATAGACGTCCTCGACAACTACAACGATCTGGTTGCCAAAGTCGAAAAGATCGAAGGCGTCACAGCCGCATCGGCGTTCGTCTACTACAAGGCGGCGATATCGTCGGCGTCAGCAGGGGATGGCATCATCATTCGCGGCATCGATCTTGATCAGGAGCGCAAAACCTCCGACCTCGAAAAAAATATCACCGCAGGCGGCTACACCTTCGTCGATTCAATAGCTCCCGATGACACAATTCCCGCTATGATTCTCGGCTCGACGTTGGCCGACCGGCTGGGAGTCTTCATTGGTTCTCCAGTGGTGCTGTATTCATTGCGCGGTGAGGACCTTCGCGCCAATTCCCGCCCCCGGGTGGCCAAGTATTACATCTCAGGTATTTTTGAAACCGGAGTCTATGAACTTGACGGCGAGCTTGCCTATATCTCCCTTCCTTCGGCGCAGAAACTTTTCAAAACAGGCAATGCCGTAACCGCCGTTCATGCCCGGATAGTCGATATTTACAAGGCCGACGAGATGGCCTCGACGGTCGATTCGGCGCTGGGGCATATGTATGACGTCGTGCCGTGGACCGAACTGCACCGGAATCTCTTTTCATATATTGCCGCCGAAAAGAAAATTCTGTTTCTCGGTTTCACCCTCATTGTCCTCGTGGCGGCATTCTCGATGATTTCGACTCTTGTCATGATGACAATGGAAAAGCGCCCCGAAATCGGTATTTTGAAAACGATGGGCTCGACCCCGGCCGATATCGGGCGGATCTTTGTGTATAAGGGACTGGCGATCGGAATCTTTGGCGTGGTCTCTGGATGGGCGCTGGCTTTGTCACTTTCGATTATCCAGAACCGGTTCGAGATTATTACTCTGCCGCCGGATATCTACTTTATCAGTTACTTGCCGGTTGAGCCGCATATCGTGGATTTCCTGGCCACTGGTGGGGTAACAGTACTAATTTGCTTTTTGGCCTCTCTGTACCCGGCGCGGCAGGCCTCGCAGTTGCAGGTCGTGGATGTTATCAGACAATAGGATAAGTAGAAAAAAGCGGGATTTTCGGAGCCGGACACTTAAGACAATGACAGAATTCGTCGAAAATAATATGGTAATTGGGCTTAGCCCGCTTAGAGGAACATGGGACGTGTATCAGCGATGAAAGACAACGGTGGTATTATTTCAGCGGCTGGCCTTCATAAAGAATATATCTCGGGGGATAGCCGACTGACTGTGTTAAACGGAGTAAGCCTGAATGTTTCAGCCGGAGATACAGTGGCCGTGACAGGAGCATCGGGGGTTGGCAAGTCGACCCTTCTTCATCTTTTGGGAGGGCTTGATCGTCCTACAAAAGGAACCGTCGACGTCTCCGACCTGAGGTTGAACACGCAGAGCGACGCAGAGTTGGCCCGATTTCGATGTACAAATATGGGATTTGTCTTTCAGCATCATTATTTGATGGAAGACTTTTCCGCACTTGAGAATGTGATGATACCGCAGTTAATCGCCGGTAAGACGGAAACAGAAGCTCGCCGTCGAAGTGAACAACTTCTTGAAGAAGTTGGTTTAGGTGATAGGATGTCGCATCGTCCGGGGCAATTGTCCGGCGGTGAACAGCAGAGAGTGGCAGTGGCCAGATCTCTGGCGAATGAACCAAAGGTCTTGATTGCCGATGAACCATCGGGGAATCTTGACACGCAAACAGGACGGCACTTGCATGATTTACTCTTTCGCTTGAACCGGGAGAGTAATACAACGATTATAGTGGCGACACATAACCGCGAGCTGGCCGATGGATGCCGTCGCGAGATACGACTTGTAGCTGGACAGATCGCCGACGATCTGGTCCATTCACGATAACGAGGGATGCAGAAAATGCTCTGTCAGGATTGCAAACAACGGGAAGCGCAGGTTCACCTGACGCAGATAATCAACAACGAGAAGACGAGCCTCTCGTTGTGCAAGGAGTGCGCCGCCCAGCGTGGCTTCCACTCCCCGCTGGAAAATATCCCCTTTCCGCTTGCAGAGATACTCTCAAGCCTGACGGGAATGGGGACCGGGCCTCTCTTTGCCAAACCGGCGCACCCGCAACCCGACCTTACCTGTCCGTCGTGCGGACTGACATTCGACGCCTTCACACGACAAGGACGATTCGGGTGTGGGACATGTTACAGCACATTTCGAACCCGCATCGAACCGATTCTTCGTAAGGTGCATGGAGCGTCGCTCCATCGCGGCCGTGGGCCGCTTGCCGAAGTGACAGCCAAGGGTGTGATCGATGATGTCATGCCGGTGGTGCGTGAAGAAGAGCGCCTCGACGCCGAACTGCAGAAAGCTATCGAATCCGAAGATTTTGAACGGGCGGTCGAGATCCGTGATAAACTCAAATCACTGCGACATACCGAGCACGCGTAGGAACAACAGGAGCAGACGTGGAACCTATGTTTGAAGAAATGGCTAAAGCCCCTGCCGCCTGGCTGAGTGGTAAAGGAGAGGAAGCCCTGGTGGTTCTCTCCACCCGCGTTCGCCTTGCCCGCAATGTAGCGGGATGCGCCTTTCCGCCTTCGGCTTCGATTGAGGCCAGAAAACGAATTGTGAATTATTTCGATACGACGACGTCGCGCTCTACGCTCCTCACCGAAGGGCACACGTATCGCGCACAGGAAATCGACGAACTTGATCGGGATTTTCTTGTCGAACGTCATCTGATTTCGCCGACATTTCTTGTTAATGGCGACACACTCAAGGCTCTTTTCATCGATAAAAATGAGCGCGTTTCGATCATGGTGAACGAAGAGGATCATTTCCGGATTCAGGCTCTGGCCGCCGGACTCGACGCTCGCGGCGCCTTTGAACTGGCTCTCGCCTACGACGCCGAAATTGGAAAACATCTTGAATATGACTACGACAAGGATTTTGGCTACCTGACCACCTGCCCGACCAACGTCGGTACAGGAATGCGAGCCTCGGTCCTTATCCATCTCCCCGGCCTCGTATTAACCCGTGAGATTGAAAAACTCATATCACACATAACGCGGTCGGGATTGGTTGTTCGCGGATTTTACGGCGAAGGTTCTGATGTTCTTGGAAATCTTTTCCAGGTATCGAATCAGAATACGCTCGGCGTAACCGAAGATGACATTGTGCAACAAATCACACGGATCACACATGAAATCATCGAGAAAGAGGCTTCGGCACGAAAGCGTTTGATGGACGAAGCGGCTGACATGATTGAGGATAAGATCTGGCGGGCTTATGGCATACTCGAGCACGCCCGTGTGTTGACCTCGGACGAAGTGATGAACTTGTTGTCGGCAGTGCGCCTTGGACACGCCATGAAGATTATCGATTTTCTCGACAATACGATTATCAACGAAATACTTCTTTTGTCTCAACCTGCCCATTTGCAGAAATACTATGGCCAGCATATGGATGCAAATCGTCGGGATTTCGTTCGCGCGCAAATGGTGCGTGAGCGTCTGCGATCAGTGCCGCGAAAGTGACTGCAGAGTTCTTGCATGAACGGCGCGATTGAACGTATATTGGATCGACAACGTTAGAGAGGAAGACGAATCATGAATGAGATGTTTACAGAAAGCGCGCGCAAGGCAATCGAGTTTGCCCGTGATGAGGCCGCTCGTCTGCGCCATGACTATATCGGTACTGAGCATCTCCTGTTGGGATTGATCCGGCTGGGCGAAGGCCGCGCCGTTGATGTTATCAACAACCTCGGCTTGGAGCTTTCTGATTTGAAAGCATCCATTGAAGAGGTCGTGCAACCATCCGGCGGCACGATGACGATGGGTCAGCTTCCCCTGACCGCTCGCGCCAAGAAGACTCTCGAAGTTTCCGGCCAGGAGGCACGCGCTCTCAAATCCAAAGACATCGACACCGAGCACATCCTGCTGGCGCTTCTTCGTGATGAAGAAGGAGTTGCGGCACAGGTGCTGTCGACATACGAAATTGATTACAAGGAAGCTTACGAGGAATTGAAAAATATCTCCTCAGGGCGGCCGTCATCGTTCAAGAAAAAACGAAAAAAATCAAAAACTCCCGCTCTCGATCATTTCGGTCGCGATCTGACCGAACTGGCTCGTCGCGGCAAGCTTGATCCGATCATCGGCCGCGAAGACGAGATCGAGCGTGTGGCGCAGATTCTTTCGCGCCGTAAGAAAAACAATCCTGTCCTCATTGGCGAGCCGGGCGTCGGCAAGACCGCCATCGCCGAGGGGCTTGCCCAGCGCATTGTAGAAAACCGCGTCCCTCAGACCCTCGAAAATAAGCGCGTGGTGACGCTCGACATGGCCTCGCTGGTGGCAGGAACCAAATACCGCGGACAGTTTGAAGAACGTCTCAAAGCAGTTATGCAGGAAATCATCAACAGCAATGACGTTATCATCTTCATTGATGAAATCCACACCATCGTCGGCGCCGGCGGGGCTGAAGGGTCGTTGGATGCATCGAATATTTTCAAGCCCTCTCTCGCTCGCGGCGAACTGCGGTGCATCGGAGCGACGACGCTCAACGAATACCGCAAATATATTGAGAAGGATGGAGCCCTTGACCGACGGTTCCAGATTGTCATGGTCGACCCCCCCACTGAAGAAGATACGATTCTCATTCTCAAAGGACTTCGCCAGCGCTACGAAGAGCACCACAAGCTGATTATAACCGATCAGGCGATTGAGGCGGCCGTCAAGCTGTCGAATCGCTATGTCTCGAACAAGTTCCAACCGGATAAGGCCATCGACCTCATCGACGAGGCCGGTTCGCGGGCACATCTCTCGACATACACCCGCCCGCAGGAGTTCGGAACTATCGAGACCGAGATCACTGAACTGCAGACGAAGAAAGAGCAGTCGGTCAAAAATCAGGCCTTCGAGACTGCCGCACAACTTCGCGATGAGATCAAGGCCCGCAAGGAGAACCTCGCCGAGCTTCAACGCAAATGGACAGAACAGCGCGACAAAGAGCGCGTGACTCTCACCGCTGATGACGTCGCCGCCGTTCTCGCTAAGATGACTGGAATTCCGCTGTTCCGTCTTGAGGAAAATGAATCACGGCGACTGCTTCGCATGGAAGAGGAACTGAGCCGGGTCATTGTCGGTCAGACTGAGGCAATAACCACGATTTCGAAAGCCATCCGTCGTGCTCGCGCCGGACTAGGCGACCCGCGCCGTCCGATTGGCACATTCATGTTCCTCGGCCCGACTGGCGTTGGCAAAACCGAACTTGCTCGGGCCCTCGCGACATTCCTCTTTGACGACACTGAGTCGCTCATTCGCATTGATATGTCGGAATATATGGAAAAGTTCGCAGTCTCGCGTCTTATCGGCGCCCCTCCCGGCTATGTCGGGTTTGAAGAGGGCGGCCAGCTGACCGAAAAAGTCCGTCGCAAACCTTACAGCGTGGTCCTTCTTGAAGAAATCGAAAAGGCACACCCGGATGTCTTCAATATTCTTCTTCAGCTGATGGACGACGGTTCCCTCACCGATTCATTCGGACGGAAAGTTGATTTCCGCAACACTATAGTAATCATGACCTCGAATGTCGGCACCCGCCAAATTGGCGAAGGGAAGACGGTCGGGTTCGATGCTACCGCCGTTGAGCAGTCGTATGACACCATGAAGAAGCGGATAAAAGAGGAACTGAAGAAACTCTTCAATCCCGAGCTTATCAACCGTATCGACGACACCGTTATTTTCCATTCCCTTGAGAGATCGCACATCAAGCAGATCATCGACATTCTCGTCGTTGATATTGCCAAGCGCCTTGCCGACAAGGGGATCAGCTTCCAATTGAGCGTCGAGGCCAAGGATTTTCTTGCCGAGAAGGGATGGGAGCCGCAGTACGGCGCTCGCCCGCTCAAGCGCGCCCTCCAGAAGTATCTTGAAGACCCGCTTGCCGAGGAAGTGCTCCGCGGCCAGTATGCCGGTGATCTTGATCTTGTGGTGGGTGCAAGCGAAGAACAGTTGACATTCACGTTTAACGCCCGCCAGCAGACCCCCGACAAAGGGAAACAGCTGGTCAAGTAGAACCCTGCTTATTTCTGAATTGAGAAAGCCCCGTGTATGCGGGGCTTTTTTTGTGAAGTGGCTGACTAGAAATAGTTGGAAGTTGAACTGCGATTCAGCTCTATTGGAGACCCCAGGCCGCAATATAGTTTACATTTACCCCACCAGCGGTTTCGAAATCTCCCCCGGCAATCAGCCTATTACCATAGACTGTAAGAGTCCGTACCTCGGCATTCATTCCCATACCGAGAGGAGCCCACGATGAGCCGTCCCAAGTAGCTATGTGACTCGCATTGACTCCGCCAGCGGTGAGAAAGTATCCTCCGACAACCAGCCTATTGTTAAAAGTAGTGAGGGCATTAACATCGCTGAAAGTTCCCGTTATTCCAGCACCCAGCGCGGCCCACGACGAACCGTCCCATGCCGCAATATTGTTCGCGGCCACACCACCGGCGCTATCGAATATTCCCCCTACAATCAACTTGTTATCATAAACGGTAAGAGCAAATACCCAGCCATACTTTCCAGCTACTCCTGCACCAAGAGGCTCCCAAGACAATCCGTCCCAAGCTGCGATAGAATGCGCTTCTACTCCACCGGCGCTGTCGAAAGAACCACCCGCTATAAGCTTGTTGCCATAAACTGTAAGGGCCGAGACGTTATGGCTCATTCCAGTACTGATAAGCGACCAAGCTAAGCCATCCCAAGCCGCAATTCGATTCGCACTTAATCCACCAGCGCTATCGAAATCTCCACCTACAATGAGCTTGTTGTCGTAAACGGTCTGAGCAAGTACCCCGGCCCACGGACCCACAGCATCTACGCCCGTTCCAAGAGGAAACCACGACGAACCATCCCACGCTGCAATACTATTTGCCGCTACTACTCCAGCGCTGTCGAATACTCCGCCTGCGATAAGTTTGCTATCATAAGGAGTGATATTAAACAGTGCACCCCAAATACCTGCACCGAGTGGAGCCCAAGACGATCCTCCCCAAGCCGCAATGGAGGATGCTCCGACTCCACCTGCGTTGGTGAAATCACCCCCTGCTATTAACTTATTTCCATAGACGGTGCAGTAGCTGACCCTGCCATTCATTCCCGAACCGAGGGATGCCCAAGCATATTGGTGGGTCGGGGCGACTGATTTGTCATCCTCTGAACAACTGACAATGAATATGCTCACAATGATCGCGATGCTGGCGGCTTGAAGAAGTGAAACTCTCGATGAATGCATATAATTCTTCTTATTTCGAACGCATGCCGAATCAGGTGGCGCTCGCTGAAAGTGTTCTTATTCGTCTAATAATAGAGTGCGTCGATCAAGGCGTCAAGTGGGGCTCGGGCCGGAAGTAACAAGAGGCGGAACCCATTAGATTCCACCCTACCTAATTTTGCCAGCTATTCCAGCGCGAAATCCACCGCCGCTTGGGAGTGGATTTCGGTGGTGTTGAAAAGCGGAAGAGTGCAGTCTTTGGGTTTGATAAGTAACGGAATCTCGGTGCATGCCAGAATGACCCCTTCGGCCCCCTGTTGCGCGAGGCTGTCGATGATATTGAGATAGCGGGATTTTGTCGATGGTGAGAATATCTCTTTCCCCAATTCATCAAAAATCGAATTATGAATAAATGCGCGATCATCGTCCCCCGGGACCAACGCCTCGATCCCCTCCTTTGCGAGGGCATCCCTGAAAAATGAATCCATCATCGTGAAGTTTGTGCCGAGCAGGCCAGCCTTGGTGATACCGGCGTTCGTGAGAGCCTGCGCGGTTACTTCGGCGATGTGAATCAACGGTAATCTCGAAGCCTTGCGCACTTCATGTGACACTTTGTGCGCGGTATTGGCGCACAGGACAATGCAATCGGCCCCAGAAAGTTCAAGAGACTTTGCGGCGGAAACCATTATTTCGGCAATTGCTCGCCAATCGTTGCGGTCGATGCAGTCTTTGATTTCCCCAAAATCGAGGGATCGCATCTGTATTCTTGCCGAATGCACTCCCCCCAAACGCTGATTAACGATTCGATTAATAATGGAGTAATACTCCGCGGTCGACACCCAGGTCATTCCGCCGATGAGTCCGATGGTTTTCATGGATTGCCTTTCCTTGGTGCTCACTGTCGCAATAATGTCATAAGCATACGATTATAAGCCGGGGAATGAAAAGTCAATTAGGGTTTTTATGACTTTCTCACACATGTCAAGATTTTCTTCGTAGGTCGGTGTTCCGAGTGAGGCTATGCCGAACGAGAAACCCGACACTTAGATAGATTCCCGCTCTGCGTCCCCGCTCACGCGGGGACTTGTCGGGAATGACATGGGTGGGACCGGGCAGACGAGATCCCGCCTTGAAGCGGGACCGCGCACACATGAGCCAGGATGTTCAGGGCGACTTTTGAAACAATTCCCCCTCTTGCCAAAATGCCGGTTGGGCATTATAATAGCAAACTGCCGAAGGCCTCTCTCGGGTCGTCGGCCTGTATTAACCGAACATAATTGTCGATAGAGGAATAGTATGGCCCATAAAAAAGGCGTAGGATCATCAAAGAACGGCCGCGACTCAAACTCACAACGTCGTGGCACGAAAGTGTTTGGCGGACAAGCGATTCTGGCTGGCTCCATAATCGTTCGCCAGGTCGGCACCCCCATAAAACCGGGGTACAATGTCGGCATCGGCCGTGACAATACCCTTTTTGCCAAGATCACCGGTGTCGTCAAATTTGAGCGTGTCGGCAAGGACGGCAAGAAGGTTTCAGTCTATCCTTAAGCTGAATTCAAATGAATTTGAAGAAAGCCTCGCCGAATGGCGGGGCTTTTTTTGTGGCGGTCAATTGCGTCAAATGAAAAGAGGAGACAATCGCGCTCGTGATTGTTTCGCGCTGAGCACAATCCGGTATATTCAGAGCAGATGAATCGATTACTCGACGACCTCAATCCCGAACAACGCGCGGCTGTGATCACCACCGATGGCCCTCTTCTGGTGATAGCGGGGGCAGGGTCAGGGAAAACCCGTGTGCTGACACGCCGTCTGGCCTATTTGCTGACCGAACGGAAGGCCACTCCCTATCAACTGCTGGCGGTGACATTCACCAACAAGGCCGCCGGTGAGATGCGTGACCGGGTCGCCGAACTGATGGGTGGAGAGATTGGGGGGCTTCAGGTCTCGACTTTTCATTCCTTCTGCTCACGACTTCTGCGCCGCGAGGCGGTGCGTATCGGCTATGACAACCAGTTCACGGTTTTCGACGCCGGTGATTCAGAGACGGTAATCAAGAACAGCATCAAGGAACTTGGCCTCGCGGGGACACAGTTCGCACCGCGCGCCCAGATGCGAAAAATCTCCGACCTTAAGAATAAGCTGGTGGGTGCAACCACCTATTTGTCGCAGGCCGGAGGCTACTTTGAGAATGCCACCGCCAAAATCTATGCCCTCTATGAAAAGCGATTGCGGGAATGCGACGCTATGGATTTCGATGACCTGCTGGTCAACTCGGTTCTGCTCCTGCGCGACAATCCCGAAGTCGCGAAGAACTGGCGCGAACGGTTTCGTTATCTCCTTGTCGATGAATATCAGGACACCAACCATGTGCAGTATCTACTTCTGAAATATCTACTCGATTCTCATAACAACATCTGTGTCGTTGGGGATGAAGACCAGTCGATCTATGGATGGCGTGGCGCCGACATTCGGAACATTCTTGATTTTGAGCGCGATTATCCCGGAGCCAAGATCATCAAGCTCGAACAGAATTACCGCTCGACCCATACGATTCTGGCGGCGGCCTCGGGAGTCATTGCCAACAACGAATCGCGCAAAGGAAAGACCCTTTGGACAGCCCTCAAGGGCGGGGACCCTCTTTCGCTTTTGATTACCGATTCTGCCGAAGATGAGGCGAGACATGTCGTTGATATTGTCGTGCGACGTGGGGAAACCTCACGGCTATCGGATATGGTGATTCTTTATCGCACCAATGCCCAGTCGCGCGCCTTTGAAGAACAACTGCGCCGTCGCAATATCCCCTATCAAATAGTCGGTGGATTGGCATTTTATCAACGTAAGGAGATCAAAGATCTTCTTGCCTATCTCAAGCTGATTGTGAATCCGAAAGACGATATCTCATTTAATCGGGTTGTCAATTTTCCCAAGCGCGGTATCGGCGACAGGACGATTGAAGAGCTGACCACCATCGCGCGGGCATCGGGGAGCAGTCTCCTCGAAACGGCAGGGATGGCGAATCAGCATGCACCCCTCGGTGCCAAGGCTAAAGCGCTGATGGCCTTTGCCGGGCTGATAGAGAAACATCGCGAGACAGCCGACACCAAGCCGGTTGCCGTGCTCGTTCAGGATATAGTCGAGGAACTGGGGCTGGTGCAGGAATTATTGAGCGAGGACAAGGTCACCGGCCAGACGAAAATTGAGAATATCGAGACATTTATCGAGGGTATCTCCGAGTACAGCACCCACAATCCGTCTTCCACTCTCGCGCAATATCTGGCCGACATTTCCCTCTTTACCGATCTCGATATCTACAAAGAGATTGAAAACAAGATAACCCTGATGACCATCCACAGCGCCAAGGGGTTGGAGTACGACACGGTTTTTCTGGTCGGACTCGAAGAGGGCATTTTTCCATTCGAGCGAAGCATCGCTGAGCCGAAGCAGATTGAAGAAGAACGGCGTCTCTTTTATGTCGGTGCGACTCGGGCGAGAAAAAAGCTGTATCTCACCTGCGCTGTGATGCGCCATCGCTTTGGGGCGGTCGACTCAATACCGTCGCGGTTCATTCGGGAGACGCCGCAGGAACTGATTGAGAAGATCGATTTCAGACGGCAGGGGATGTACAGTTTGCCGTCGGCAACTCAGGCGCGACCAATGCAACAGCCTCTCCCCTCGCAACGACCGCAAGAGGCAGGGGTGCATTATGTGTATGAAGAGAATGAGACATTTCATCCCGGGCGGGTGGTGCACCATCCGACATTTGGACGGGGCAGAATTGTCACAACTGAAGGGGTGGGGGATTCACTGAAGCTTGAAATCAGCTTCACGGGGATAGGCACCAAGAAGATCATGGCCCGCTTCGCGAAGCTGAAGGTGGTGGGGTGAGGCGGGAGAGAAACCCGACAAAATCTTCTACGCGGGAACCCACCTGAAGGGCTTGTTGAATTACCCCTCTTTGTGTGTCGTGTCGAGCGGAGTCGGGACACTCTTCCTCCATCGACTTCTCTAATCGTTTGAAAGACAACGCATCTCGTCTCCGCTCGATGCGACGTTCCGTGACACGCTTCGCCAATTTTGCATCTTCACCACTTTTTCAACAAGCCCTGAAAGGTGGGCCACCCCGTCGAAAAGCTTCCCATAATGCCATAAGATATATTTCCACTCTCATTGTACTTGCCAGCCCAAAAATCTGAGGCGGACTCTCCGTATGAAGTTCCAATGTACTGCTCTCCATTATGGCGCTTCAATAATCTCAAAATCGTTTCCGGATGTTACCCACCCACTTCTATTGTCTGAAAGCTCTATTTTGATTATCCAACATTCCTTCAAATATTTGTCACCCGCGATTCTTGCTGTGTCACCCGGAAGAAGCTCTGCAATTATAGAACCGGGTGCTGGAGGCCAGCATTCTTCCTCCGATGATACAGGCACCGTTCTTGGGCCAGTTGCAACCAACATTTCATCTGGTCCTATAATACGCCAATTCAATAGAATTATAGCCGCTACGAAAACAGCCAGCCCAATTACTATAGACAGTTTTATTGTATTCATCTCCCGTTCCACCAATCTGCGATTTTGTTCGCCCAAGCGGATATTCGGTTCGACCACTCCCCTGTCCATGGCGCGAATTGCCAAAAAGGTTGTTCGGGTTTGGTTCTATCATAGAAGTTATAGGAACCTACCATGCCTTGTTCCATGAGATTAAAACCAAATTCAACAGGCGGGGTGGCCCACCTTTCAGGTGGGTTCCCGTGATCCATTTTCACTCTTGGCGAATCCCTTCAAACTCATCAATCTCAATCGACACATCGCGTTTCCCAATATACCAGACATAACTCGACCAGCGCCAGTCGCCATATCGTTGACCGGCCCCCACCTGACTGATCCCACAGTCCTGCATTCAGTACGGGACGGACGCCCCCCCTACCGGCCTCCCCCATGCCGGATTAGCTTGTATCATCAAAATTGGCCTGCTATCTTGGACTGTCGGGTCGGCTTTGGCCGCAAGAATGTCGGGTTTCTCACCCCCCGGGACACCGGAGGTTCGGAACGCCGACCTACAGAGACTCGAATTGACGAGCAGACGGGATTTCCGCTTTAAGGCGAGACCGCGCACGGAACGAGGAATAGGACTGGATTCCCGCCTTCGCGGGAATGACAGATTTAAGGATGTCGGGTTTCTAACCCATGGTATACCGGGGGTTCGGAACACCGACTTACGAAAGAACGCAGAATGGTCCCAAAGACTGCAGATTGCAGTCGAATTTCGGGAACCTGTCCGTAGCCGGTGGTGTTTTTTACCATGAGTATGTACGCCATCGAATCGGACATCAGGCAGGCTCATATGAGTAACGACGGCGTACAGAAGGCCGAGAGGCGGAAACATTTCGAGCAGGAAGCCCTGCCGCATATGGACGCCCTCTACCGCACAGCTCTCAGGATGACCAGGAACTCCGGCGACGCCGAGGACCTTGTTCAGGAGACCTATGTAAAAGCCTGGCGGTTCTGGGATAAATTCGAGCCGGGGTCGAATTGTCGGGCATGGTTGTTCAAAATC